>JAHIKR010000243.1 GCA_018897415.1 Pseudomonadota bacterium | reverse complement strand
CCACGCAACCGCCAACACCTATAATAAGGCCTGGTTTTTTTCTTTTAAGACCTGCAATACGTCCTAAAAAACTAAAAACTTTCTGCTCAGCCTTTTCCCTGATTGCGCATGTATTAACAATAATAAGATCTGCAAATTCAAGGGACGAATTCATCTTGTATCCTAAGGGAGTTAATATCTTTGCAATCTGTTCGGAGTCATAAACATTCATCTGACATCCGATAGTATTTATGTAAAGACATTTTGTCTTCATTAATTATTATTAAAGTACCTTTCCATGCAAGGTAATCTTTTTTATATCCTGAAGTTCTATCCTGACATTTCCGAAAGTAGATATACCATAGCAATTTTTGCCCTTATCCACTAAAATTTCAAGAGCTTTTCCGTCCTTTAAATTTACCTTAGCCTTAACATGATCGTCCTGTAAAATAAATAAAACCGAGCCTATCTTGCCAAAATCAATTGATATCTCTGCCCTGCCCAATTTGCCGATAAAATAAGTCTGACCTTCAAATGAAAACTTTTCAAGGTCCATCGAAACATCAGTCTGGTCCACAAGTGTTACAGCATAGTTTTTTTCAGGCTCAGGTATATCTATGACACCTCTTTCCTCCATATTGCCCATTCCAACTGTAAGAAAACAAATCAAAATAACAAGACTAAAATACCAACCTTTTTTCATTAGTGCCCCCTATCATAGTTCTTCAATCATGATATTATTTTGAAGGTCCTGTAAAATCATCTCAACATCATCTTCACAGCCTGGAGCAATATGGAACATCACAACACCTAAATCAGAATCTACAGTAGTTAACATTGCAATTCCATCATATGCCTCAAAAATAAACTTTATAAAGCAGATCTCTTTTCGTTCAACTCGGTAATATTTTTTTATTGTCTCCAAAAACTATCCTAATAAACAAGCTTTTAATATAAATAATTTCAATACCATAATTTGTTATTTTTTTTCAATAAAAAAGTCGCAATTTGGACGGCAAGGTAAAAAGCTCCAGTTCCAAGGCGCGCAAATCCTGAGGAAAGAGCTGTGCTTATAGCTACACCGCAATGACGAAGGATGCAGCGCAACGCAGAAAATGGACTTTTTACGAAGCCGTCAATTTATTATTGTCCGAAACCACAATATAAGCTATATCCCACTTATGAAAAAACACTGGCAAATGCTTCAACCGGATATCGGTTCTGTAAGAAAAATCAGTAACGCTCTTAAATGTAATCCAATCATAGCGAGCATCCTGGTTAATCGAAACATTGTTTCTGTTGAGGATGCCTTTGATTTTCTTAACCCTTCATTTAATAATATGCGCTCTCCGTTTTCAATAAAAGGAATGAATACCTCTGTCAGTCGTATTTTTTCCGCAATAATAAATAATGAAAAAATTTTAATCTTCGGCGATTATGATGTTGATGGAATCACTGCAACGACTGTGCTTTTAGAGTTCTTTAGCTATATAGGAGCAAATGTATATTACTATATCCCGCACCGGATAAAAGAAGGATACGGTCTGCAAAAAAATCACATTACAGATTATGCGCTGCCAAAAGGAATAAACCTCATAATAACTGTAGACTGCGGGTCCAGTAGTTATGATGCTGTAAAAGCTGCACAACGTGTTGGAATAGATGTAATTATAACCGATCATCACAGAATATCGGACAGACCGCCTCATGCATTTGCTGTTGTAAACCCAAAACGCGCCGATTGCACTTCAGGTCTTGATAACCTCGCAGGAGTCGGTGTCGCTTTTTATCTTCTGATCTGCCTCAGAAAACACCTGCGTGACAACAGCTTCTGGCATAAAATAGCGGAACCCAATTTAAAAAATCTTTGCGATCTTGTAGCCCTTGGAACCATTGCTGATATGGTTCCTCTTGTTGATGAAAACCGAATATTAGTTAATGCGGGACTTAAAAAAATCTACACAGGTGAACGGAATGGGATGAAAGCATTGATTGAAGAATGCAAATTAAAAGGCCCATTAACAGATACGGATGATATTGCTTTCAAACTGGCGCCAAGGTTAAATGCACCAGGCAGAATAGACCATGCAAAAAGCGCAGTTGAACTTTTAACTACAAAACGCCTTGACATAGCGAGACAAATTGCTCAAACACTCAACAAACTGAATACCCAAAGACAAGTTATCGAAAAAAAACTAACTGATAATATCCTATTATATTTAAATAAAAATCCTCATCTGCTACAAAAGAAAACACTGGTATTATCTAATCAGGGATGGCACGAAGGGGTTCTTGGAATAGTTGCATACAGGCTGGCAGAAAAATTTTCTCGCCCTGTTGTGCTTATTTCAACAAAAGACGGTATTGGTAAAGGTTCTGCGAGAAGTGTACCTGGAATTGACCTATATGATGGGCTTATGAATTGTTCCAGTGATCTTGAAAACTTTGGCGGGCATTCAATGGCTGCTGGCTTAAAATTAAAGAACGAAAATATAAATCTATTTCAAGAACATTTTGAAAAAGCTATAAATAACATGACAAAAAAGATAAATCTTGAGCCAGTAATTACAATTGATTATGAATTGAATTTCGACGATATTTCAGACAAGCTGATTGACGACCTTGAAGCCTTAAAGCCTTTTGGGGCAGGGAATCACGAACCGCTTTTTATGACTAAAAACGTTAAAATTTTATATTCAAAAATCGTTGGTGAAAATCATAGAAGCATGCTTTTAAAGCAGAATTCATCCAGCAAAGGAAGGAGCTTTAATGCAATTCATTTCAACATTGATAAAAGTAAGCCATTAAATAACGGATTTGATAAAATTGCATTCAGTCTGCGCTGGAATTACTGGAATGGAACAAAAAAAGCACAAATTATTATTGAAGAAACTTAACTACTCAGGTTCACAGTTCCAGGGTTCACGGTTCAAGGTTAAAAGCCGACTAACCCTGAAGCTGATCAACCAGATTTACAATATTTTCCTTGCAATCCATTTTACATACAATTATTATGCTCTGCAAAAAAATTAAATGAACATTAGGCGTTCAGAGTTCAGT
>JAHIKR010000242.1 GCA_018897415.1 Pseudomonadota bacterium | reverse complement strand
GCAAATATAACTATATCCAATATCAATATAATTAAACGTCCTGATAATCTGGCAATGATCAGGCTTTTGGATGTCAGCCTGGTTCATATTGATGAAATAGATGAGGAAAGCTTTAATCGTTTTATAATGGTCGATTCACAGCCGGATCATCATGAAGTATTTAGCAGGTTTAACTTTGATGTCGTTATAGATCATCATCCTGAGACAGATGTGAAAGGATCTTTTATTGATATCCGGCCAAAATATGGAGCTACAGCTACCATAATGACCGAATATTTAAGAGCAGCCAGAATTAGACCAACTGCTAAACTGGCAACAGGTCTGTTTTATGCAATTAAGACAGATACAAGCGATTTTGAAAGGCAGACTTTAATTGAAGATATCCGGGCATTTCAATTTCTTTTCCGCCATATCAATATTCACCTGGCCCGGAGGATTGAGCAGGCAGACCTTAAACTCGAATTTTTGAAATATTTCGGAAACGCCATTCAAAGCATGCGCAGGCGAAAAAACAAAATATATGCTCATCTCGGTTCTGTGGTGAACCCGGATATATGCGTACTTATAGCGGATTTTTTCATGAGAATAGATTCGATAAACTGGAGTATTGTCTCCGGTATTTATGCAAAGAAGCTGATTATTATTCTTAGAAATGACGGTCTTCGCAGGAATGCCGGTAATGTGGCAAGGCTGAGTTTTGGTCGTGTCGGATCTGCAGGAGGCCATAAGAGTATAGCTCGTTCTGAAATTTCAGTTGCTGATATAAAGGACCTGGTTGACTATAAGGATGATGATAAACTTTTAACCTGGATTGTAAACCAGATAAACAAGAGATCTGGTGAAAGATAATGGCTGCCAAAAATCCTGAACTCTCTGTGACTATACTCGGCTCAGGAACATGTGTCCCATCGCTCAGAAGGAGCTCGTGTTCTGCATTAATTGAAACAGGCGGGAAAAAGCTTGTTTTTGATTTAGGCCCTGGCACAATGAGGAGGCTTCTTGAAGTTGATACTAAAATTTTTGATATTTCATTTGTTTTTTTCAGCCATTTCCATCCAGATCATACTGGGGAATTGGTCACATTTTTATTTGCCACTAAATATCCTGATAAAGAACAAAGGCAAGAACCTATCACATTTGTAGCTGGCAGGGGTTTTTCAGAGTTTTATAACAGGCTGAAAATGGTATATGGCAACTGGGTTGAACTTGAGCCGGGTTTGATGAATATTATTGAACTTGATAATAAAAATTATGATATTATTAAGTTTGATGATTTTACTATTGAATCAATTCCAGTTGAACATAGCGATGAGAGTCTGGCATACAGGGTTACGAGCCGGAACGGGATATCGGTTGTATATTCAGGTGATACAGATTTCAGTAATAACCTTGTTGCTTTGGCAAAAGAAGCTGATTTGTTGATCTGTGAATCAGCTCTTCCGGATGAATTAAAGGTGAAAGGCCATTTAACACCGTCTCTTGCAGGTAAAATAGCAACAATGGCAAATGTTCGAAAATTATTACTTACACATTTTTATCCTGAATGCGATGAAGTAGATATTGAAAAAGAATGTCGTAAGACTTATAGTAATCAACTTATACTTGCTGAAGATCTTATGAAAATTAATTTTGAGTCGGCTGACCCCATAAGCGCTAAGTTAAACAGAAAGGCATTAACTATTCACCATTAATAATTGATTATTAGAGACCTTTGAAAAATGCCCTCTTCCCGTCATTCCCGCGAAAGCGGGAATCTATAACTAATTGAGAATGCTTGTCCTCGACCTGATCGGGGACTGGATTCCCGTTTTCACGGGAATGACAATTTAGACTATTTCTGGCAAAATTCAAAGGTCTCGATTATTAACTATGGCTAAAGGCGATGATATTCAGGAGAGAACTGTGCAGAATAATAAGTGCAAGCGTGAAGACCGCCAAAAGACGCAGGAAAAATAATCAATAATCAATTGTTAATAATTAATTTTTAACTTAGTACTTATACGGCTGAACCCTGAACCCGTGAACGGTTAAGATATGAGATATTATCCGGTTAGTCTTGACATGCAGAATCGTAAATGTTTAGTGGTCGGTGGCGGCTCAGTGGGCGCAAGGAAGGTTATGACACTTCTGGAATGCGGCGCAATTGTTACAGTTGTAAGTCCTGATGTTACTGGAAAGCTGCTCGATCTCGCAGAAAAAAAGATGATAGAGTTGAAAAAAAGGCCTTATGAGCCTTCTGATATTGATGGTATATTCCTTGTTATTGGAGCGACTGACAACGAGGAATTAAACTGGCAGATAAATAAGGATGCAGAACGCCAGAATAAATTGTGCAACATAGCTGACCGACCTGAGGCCTGCAATTTTATTCTTCCTTCTATTGTAAACAGAGGTAATCTTGTAATTGCTATTTCTACTTCAGGTAAAAGCCCGGCTTTTGCAAAAAAAATGCGTCAAGACCTTGAAAAACAATTTGGAGAGGAATATGACGAGTTTTTAGAATTAATGGGAGCTATACGCAAAAAGGCGTTAAGCGAAAAACACGAACCAGAAGCGCACAAGAACCTTTTTGAACAGCTTATAAATAGAGGACTTGTTGATATGATTAGGAACCATGATGAGGAAAGAATAAATTCCCTCCTTCTTGAGATTTTTGGCGAAGGATACAGGTTTGAAGAATTAATGAAGACAGACAGTTAAACTAATCGTTCATGGTTCACGGTTCAAAGGTTCAGGAAAAAAACCTTGAACGGTGAACTTTTGAACCTGTGAACGCTTACAAGGGGCTTAAGGTGTAATCAATGGAGATTGTGATTATATTTACCATTTTTTTCTACTTGATGAGTACGGCGGGTTATTTTGCTTATCTTTTCTTGCAGAAAAATTACTTGAATAGAGCTGGATACTTCTTACTGATAGCTGGTTTTTTGTGTAATTCAACGGCTATTTTTTATGCTTTTTTAAAATCCGGGCAAATTCCGGTTCATAATCTCCATGAAACCCTTGTTATTGTCGGATGGTCGATAGCCGGTGTTTTTATAATATTTCAATATAAGTTCAACCTTAGAATCTTTGGCATATATGCTGCACCTCTTGCGGCTATTGTTATGGTATTTGCTTCTCAGGTGTCCTCTGAGCCTGTTCAGATTAAAAATATTGTTAATAATTTTTGGCTTATTTTTCATATAATTTCAATATTTATCGGTGAAGCGTCTTTTGTACTGGCGGGAGGGCTGGGTTTTATGTATCTCGCCCAGGAGCACGCTATTAAGACTAAGAAGCATGGTTTTTTTTTCAGACGTCTCCCTTCGTTAGAGCTGCTTGATACTGCAGGATATACCTGCATAGTTGTGGGTTTTA
Source organism: Pseudomonadota bacterium (assembly GCA_018897415.1). GTDB lineage: Bacteria > Desulfobacterota > Desulfobacteria > Desulfobacterales > ETH-SRB1 > B13-G4. The sequence continues at coordinate 3,022 of JAHIKR010000242.1, read as the reverse complement.
CCATGTTGACTATAGGTCTCGCAACAGGTCTGGTTTATGCTAAAATGGTTTGGGGGAAGTTCTGGAGCTGGGATCCAAAAGAGGTCTGGTCCGGCATAACGTGGCTTTTGTATGCTGCTTTACTTCATGGGCGTCTTACTGTAGGCTGGCGCGGAAGGAAAGCAGCGATTATGGCTATTATCGGGTTGGCTGCACTCTTGTTTACTTTTTTTGGTGTTAATTTTCTTTTAAAGGGACATCATGGAGAATTTACCAGATTGTAAGAACTTAGCAAATTAACTTCCAAACGCCTTGGTTTTCTTATCAACTGTAACCGTTCATGGCTTGAAACTTGAAATTGGAAAGTAGAAATTGGAAATTGGAAATTGGGAAGAACAGTACACAAAAGCATGAAGGCCAAATTTCCAATTTCTAATTTCAATGTTCCGTGAACGCTTACGAATTATATTATAACCTTAGTGCCTTTGTGCCTTTGTGGCTGAACTATTACCAAAAGTCTAAAATTTTATAATTAAAGAAATGCTTGATATAGTTTTATTAGGATTAAATCATAAAACAGCGCCGGTAGAATTGAGGGAGCTTCTCGCTTTTTCAAAAGAGGAAGCTGTCTCTGTTTTGGGGGGATTGCAAAAGTGTCCGGATATTAACGAAGTAATGCTCATTTCAACCTGTAATCGTGTTGAGGTGCTGCTGACTACTTCAAACAGCATCAGCGCTGTTAATTCCGTAAAAACTTATATTTCTGAATTCAAAAAAATACCGATATCTAAATTTGAAGAAGCTCTTTATATGCACGATGGAGAGGAGGCTGTCCGCCATATCTTCAGGGTTGCATCAAGCCTCGATTCAATGATGGTTGGAGAACCGCAGATTCTTGGACAGATTAAAGATGCATACCTGACAGCCATCCTAAAAAAGACATCCGGTGTTATTTTGAACAGGTTATTGCATAAGACCTTCTTTGTTGCAAAACGTGTTAGAAGTGAAACAGGTATCGGAGATCATGCTGTATCAATAAGTTATGCTGCAATTGAGCTTGCGCGGAAAATATTCGGCAATCTCGAAGGGAAAAAGGTGCTCCTGATTGGTGCCGGCGAAATGGCCGAACTTGCAGTGGAACACCTTATCAGGAACAGGACAGGAGAGATTTTTGTTGCAAACAGAACGTTTGAAAGGGGAGTTGAACTATCCAATAGATTCAAAGGCAAAGCTATACGTATTGAAGAAATTCCGGATTGTTTAAAGCTTGTGGATATAATAATCAGCTCGACGGGCTCACCCAATTTCGTTATTGTGAGCAATCAGGTTAAAGGAGTTATGCGCAGCAGGCGCAACAGACCTATTTTCTTTATAGATATTGCGGTTCCCCGTGATATTGATCCTGATATAAATCGGCTTAACAATACATATGTTTACGACATAGATGATTTAAAAGGAGTTATTGAGGAAAATATAAAGGACAGAAGTAGAGAATCCATAAAGGGAGAACGGATCGTTGACGAGGCTGTAATTCGCTTTCAGCAGTGGTTTGAGAGCCTTGGCGCGGTACCTACAATAGTTGCCTTAAGGAACAAGATAGATTCTATTGCAAAGACTGAGATTAACAAGACCCTGCAATCCTTAAATCACCTTTCAGATAATGACTGCCAGGCAATTTACAGGATGACAAATTCACTTATAAATAAAGTCCTGCATGATCCTACTCTTTTTTTAAAAAGCAATGGATGCCATGGAGACAGGTCTGCTTATATTGATCTAACCCGGAAACTTTTTAAACTCGATGACTGATAGCGCAATCTGCAATCCAAAGTAAGGTGTGGAGGATTAATTTGAAGAAAACAGCATTTCTTTTTCCCGGACAGGGTTCACAGTCAGTTGGTATGGGCCTTGATTTTTATCAGGAATTTGACTTTGCAAGAGAACTATTTGATATGGCAGAGGAAATTACCAGAATAAACATCTCGAGGCTCTGCTTTAAAGGTCCCATGGAAGATCTTACTATGACCGTTAATCTTCAGCCCGCAGTAACTGCTGTAAATCTTGTATGTCTTTCAGCCATAGAAAAAGAAGGCAGGGGGGCGGATATTTCAGCAGGACACAGCCTCGGCGAATACAGCGCATTAAATGCATCGGGAGTTATTTCAAAAGAGGATACATTAAGGCTTGTATTTAAAAGAGGCGATTTGATGAACAGAGAATCGACAAAGCATGAAGGCGCTATGCATGCAATTATTGGACTTGCCATTGATAAGGTTCAAGGACTTGTTGATGAAGTTCAAGGTGGCGGAGTTGTATCAGTTGCAAATCACAACACCGAACATCAGATCGTTATAACTGGTGCTCCAGAGCAGGTTGAAAAAGTTTCGTCACTCGCGGCTTTGCAGGAGGCAAAGGCAGTACCTTTAAAAGTCAGCGGAGCATGGCATAGTGAACTTATAAAAGGGGCAGAGGATGAGTTCAGGGATTTTCTTGATACTGTTTCTTTTAACACGCCGGAAAGAGGAATTATCCATAATGTTACTGCCGATTTTGGGAAAGACCCTGATGAAATTAAGGCTGTTATGGCAAGGCAGTTATGCAGCCCTGTCAGATGGTATGACTCGATGCGAAGACTGATCGATGAAAAAGTGGAAATATTTGCTGAGGTCGGTCCGGGAAGGGTGCTTACAGGTTTATTAAAAAAGATTCTTCCTGAGGATTATCCCTGCCGTATTTATAATATCAACAGCTTGAAGAATATGGAAAAGTTTCTTAAAGAAGCCTAACTATATAGCAGGGAAACGTCAAAGTCGGTGCTAAAGTTTTAATATTAGGAGTTTCTGTGGAATTCAAAATCCGAAATCCGAATATCGAAACTCGAAACAATATCTAATTTCGAATACCCGCCTGCCATGCAGCGTGCTCAAGGACAGAATAATAACCGTGGCATAGTATTAACTTTTCATGACTGCGATGAATCTACGCATAGGCATTGCGGGCAGGTCAAATGACCAAAACATTTCAGACAGTTATCCAATATCTG
>JAHIKR010000241.1 GCA_018897415.1 Pseudomonadota bacterium | reverse complement strand
TCGCGTTGATACAGAAGGTGTATCTCCAACTTCACATGCGATTTTTCTTACCAATGTTTTTCGAGAAGACAGAATTAAAGAGCATCTTGACAGAAGTAAAGCTCTTGCAAATGCTCCTGAAAAAGAGGATGGGAATTTTGTGGTTCCGAAAGTTATAGGGTAAAAAGGAGCAAAAATACAAAATGAATCTCTATGAACTTACTATACACGAAGCCCACAATCTATTAAAAAACAAAGAGATATCTTCACAAGAGCTGACAAAAAGCGTTCTTAGTCGGATTGAGTCTGTTGAACCGCGCGTGGGGGCATATATAACTGTTGCTGCTGAAACAGCAATGGCTCAGGCAGAAAAAGCTGACAAAGCTATTGCAGCAGGGGATATTACACCACTTATGGGCATACCTTTGGCAATAAAAGATCTTATTTGCACAGAAGGCCTTCGTACTACATGTGCGTCAAAAATTCTTGAAAATTTTGTGCCCCCTTATGATGCCTTTGTAATAAAAAAGCTGAAAAAAGCAGGTGCAGTGATTGTCGGAAAGGTGAACATGGATGAATTTGCTATGGGTTCATCTACAGAATACTCAGGCATTAAACCGACTCATAATCCATGGGATTTAGCATATATTCCTGGCGGTTCAAGCGGAGGGTCGGCAGCGGCTGTTGCTGCTGATATGTGTTTAGGGGCTCTTGGCTCAGATACAGGAGGGTCAATAAGGCAGCCGGCGTCTCACAGCGGAGTGGTTGGTATGAAACCGACATATGGCAGAGTTTCCCGTTTTGGCCTTATAGCATTTGCTTCTTCGCTCGACCAGATTGGCCCTCTGACAAAGGATGTTGCGGATTGCGCTGTATTGTTGAAAGCTATTTCCGGTCATGACGCTGGAGATTCGACATCAGTACCCAGAAATGTGCCTGATTATACAACATTTCTTGAAGAAGGATTAAAAGGAATTAAAGTCGGCATCTCAAAGGAATATGATTCTTTAGCTGGTCTGGATGTTGAGGTTTCAGAAGCGGTGAAAAATGCAGTAAAGACCATTGAAGGCCTTGGTGCTGAATGTGTAGAAGTCTCTCTTCCCTATACCGAATATGCAGTTGCGGCCTATTATGTTATCGCCCCTTCAGAGGCCAGTTCAAATCTTGCCAGATATGATGGTGTAAAGTATGGTTTAAGAGATAAAGGTAAGAATGATCTTATAGAGATGTACAGAAGCACAAGATCAATGGGGTTTGGTTCCGAGGTCAAACGTCGTATAATAATAGGGACTTACTGCCTTTCATCTGGTTATTACGATGCATATTACAGGAAAGCTTCCCAGGTACGTACGTTGATTATAGAAGATTTTAAAAACGCGTTTGAAACTTGTGATGTGTTGTTATCTCCTGTAGCACCAACGCCGGCGTTTAAGATAGGGGAAAAAATAGAAGATCCCCTAAAGATGTATCTGTCTGACATATTTACCCTTTCGGCAAATCTTGCAGGGATACCAGGCATGTCGGTACCATGCGGATTTTCAACACAAGGACTTCCAATAGGCCTGCAGATTATGGGAGAACATTTTAATGAGGAAAAGATGATTAAAGTGGCATACAATTTCGAGCAGGCAACAGATTTTCACAACAAAAAACCTATATTATAGCATTAAAAGGATAAAAAGCATGACTATTCAACCAGAAGGCGAAGAAATAAGAAAGGCAGTTAAGTGGGTTTCCGAAGAAAGGCAGTTTGAGCAGGGGAAAGACTTGAATAAAATTATTGAGGAAGCCTGCATCAAATTTGACCTTTCTCCAAAGGAAGCAGAATTTTTACGGCGCTTTGTTCTTGGTAAAGCCTGTTAATGAGAGATGTGGGCTAAACGTGTCCAAGATAAAAATACTTCCAGAAATTCTTTCCAATAAGATAGCTGCTGGCGAAGTCGTAGAGTGCCCTTCTTCAGTTATAAAGGAACTCGTAGAAAATTCACTGGATGCAGGAAGCACAAGAGTCATAATCGAGATTGAAAATGGCGGCCTGTCTCTGATGCGGGTTTCTGACAATGGCATTGGAATGAGCCATGATGATGCACTCCTTTCCCTGGAACGTTACGCAACCAGTAAAATCTATAAGGACAGAGATTTATTTTCTATAAAGACACTTGGTTTTAGAGGTGAAGCGCTCCCAAGCATTGCCTCTGTTTCCAAATTTTCTCTTATTACAAGAGATGAAATATCCGAAGTTGGCACAGAGGTCTTTGTAGAGGGAGGGACAATAAAAAAGGTCGCTGAAATTGGTGCCCCTATTGGCACAATGATAACCGCCAGGCATCTTTTCTTCAATACTCCTGCCAGACGGAAGTTCTTAAAGACAGTAAAAACAGAAATGGGGCGTATTATAGAAACCGTTGCAAATATTGCATTGGGATGGCCTGATGTCCAATTTAAACTATATCATAATGAAAAAACAGTTAAAAACTGGTCTGCATCGCCCGATCCGTTTAACAGGGTCTTAGATGTTGTCGGAAATGATATGAGAAATGATCTTTTAAGCATTAAATTTGAAGACAGCTTTGTTTCTGGTAAAGGATGGATTTCATCTCGCCGGGTTTCAAGAAAAACTTCCAGGGGAATCTATATATATATAAACGGCAGATTTGTACGGGATAGAGGAATACAGCTATCGCTTTTTGAAGGATATGCCGGAAGATTGATCAAGGGGCAGTTTCCTGTTGCAGTACTTTTTATAAAGGTCCCATATGATCAGGTGGACGTAAATGTTCACCCAACAAAAAACGAGGTTCGTTTAGCACAGCAGAAGAAAGTTAATAAAACATTGATAGAAGCTGTATCAGAAACATTGAATAATGCAGATCGGCCCAAATGGACTTCAGTTGATTCTTCCAGACAAGAGCCTTTTTTTGTTTCAGAGTCTGTCCCACAGTACAGCAAATATATCAAAGATATTCCTGATTCTCCTGCTATGCAAAAAAGTCTCTGGGAAGAAAAGCGTTTTAGTGATTTAAGGGTAGTTGGTCAGTTTCATAATACATATATACTTTGCGAGTCAGATGATGATCTGGTGCTTATTGATCAGCATGCAGCTCATGAACGGATTCTTTTTGAGCATCTGAAAAAACTTTCCATGAATTCAAAAATAGAAGTTCAAAAACTTTTAATGCCGGAAACTATTGATATTGGACATAGAGAAGCACACATACTTGAGAATCTTATTCCGGATCTGAAAAAACTTGGACTTGAAATTGAGCCCTTTGGCGGAACAACTTTTGTGGTTAAGTCTGTTCCTGCTATTCTTGCAGACAGGGAGATTAAGCCGATTATTTTGGAAATCTCAGAAAAAATGCTGGAATCTGGTTTAACTCAAGGTCTGGAGAAGACAATTGATCAGTGTCTGATGCTTATTGCCTGCCATGGAGCAATTAGAGCGAATCAGCGGCTTTTGGATAAACAGATAAATGACCTGCTTGCCCAGCTCGATGAATGCGAAAACCCGTCACATTGTCCTCACGGACGTCCAACCTGGATAAGCTGGACTTTAGAATCTTTAGAAAAATCTTTTAAAAGAATTGTGTAATACAGGGGCAGAGAGCAGAGAGCAGAGAGCAGAGAGCAGAGAGCAGAGAGCAGAGAGCAGAGAGCAGAGAGCAAAGAGCAAAGAGCAAAGAGCAAAAAGCAAAAAGCTGAGAGCTGAGAGCTGAGAGCTGAGAGCTGAGAGCAAAGAGCAAAGAGCAAAGAGTGGTGTACTAAAAGATTCGAAAACTTTGTGCGTTACTTAAATCTGTATTGTATTCCAAATGCTATACTAAAAACATCTTTATCATATTCAACACCGGCAGATGTTTCTACTTTATCAAAAAAAGATTTCATAACAGCAATGTTTATATCTAAACCGGGGATAGCTTCATATACTGTTCCGGCACAAATAGTGCTGGCATCCAGTTCCGGTTCCTCAGGCAGCATATCGTCCGGCTTTATACCAGTATTAGAGTACATGTATCCAATACTGCCCTTAAATTTTGGATTAAAGGTATATTCAAATGCGAGAGCCATGTCATAGCTGTTGCCGCCCTTGCTCTCGTCGCGGGTAGTTGTTGGCCTGTCTTCCCAGTCTGCATTTTTTTCAAAATAGTATGTAAAACTTGCATGAGCCTTAAGATCTGGCATAATATTATAGGCAATTCCAGTTGCCAGAAGGGCAGGAAGGTCTCTTCTTATCTTTTCACCATCTGTAACCACGGCCACATCAAGTCTGTGAGCCTTTGTTTTAAAATCGAGTTTTGTTTTAGTTTCGTACTTTAAACCAATATTTAATTTTTTTGATAAGGAAAGATTTATACCTGCAAAGCTTCCCCATCCATTAGCATTTTCTTCATAGTTAATATAATAGGTTTTGTCAGGTGCAACGCCGGAAAGTGTCGCCAATCCTTTTGATTTTTTTTGAGCATCTATATATCTTGCACCGAGTGATACAGATATCATGTCATTCAAATCACATGCCCCACCCATAGTGTATCCATAATAATAGCTGTCGGATTTAAGATAATGATTTTTAATAGTGCTGAAATTTCCGCCCGAACTATTTATTATTCCAGTAGCAATATCATGGGTTGTTGCGTTTCCTTTTTTATATTCAACCATACCGCCACCGCCGGGGATGGTGTAAGCTATAAAGACAGCCCACCTCTCCTGTTTATAAATACCAAACATGCCGGGTATTGTTGAAGGTTCATCAGACTCATAATCAACACCGCTGATCGTATTCGTATATTCTTTGAATATGTGTAAAACGCTCAGATTAACATAAAGGCCATCATCCAGTTTCATTACCCCGGCTGGATTGTATGCCACTGCATCTGCTGAATCAATTGCGGCATTTCTGCTGAAGGTTCTTAAATATTCTGAGCTGAAACATTGTTTATTGTCTATACCACCGGCGATAAGAGGAGAGCTTCCAGAAAAAGTCAGGGCTAAAATGCATAGAAAATAATAAAGTTTTTTCATGGTATATTTTTGAGAACAGCTATAAAATAGTTGATCGAATCAATTTCTAGAATATGCGAAAATTGATAATTGGAATAACCACATATAATATTTTACATTTATTGTAAATTATAAAGAACTTGACATTTATCTTAAGGGTTGGTAGAGATACTAAATTTCGTAGGCAAAGCCAATTTTTAATAAGAGACCTTTGAAAAATACCCTCTTCCAGTCATTCCCGCGAAAGCGGGAATCTATAACTAATTGAGAATGCTTGTCCTCGACCTGATCGGGGACTGGATTCCCGTTTTCACGGGAATGACAATCTTGTCCTCGACCTGATCGGGGATTAGACTATTCCTGGCAAAATTCAAAGGTCTCAATAATTATGTAATAAGATGTTAAGTTCTATTTAATAGTTCTGTCTTTATTTCGCTTGGAAAGGGGGTGAATGGGGGCTGAAGGAGTTGGATAAGCGGTTATTATTTATTTTGGCGGCTTAAGGAGAAATTAATGATGAAGAAAATATTTGTTTTTTTATCAGCAATAATGCTTGCAGTTGCATTTGCAGTCCCGGCTGGTGCGGTTGACTGGGATTTTTATGCAAGCGTGCGTTTTCAGACATTTAATGTTAATGCGGATGAAAATAATACTTATTATGGTACAACGGGTTTTGACGATAGAGATTCAAGATGGGCGCTTAATACCGTGTCGCGTATTGGAGCAACAGTACAGAATGGCGATATAGGCGGCCGTTTTGAGTATGGTCATACCAGTTCTGATGTAACCTTAAGAAGACTTTACGGAACCTGGAATTTTGGTCCCGGAGAATTGCTTGTAGGAAAAGACTATACACCCATTCACTTTGTTACAGGCCAGGTGTATGATAATGACAGTGGTTTGAGACGCTTTGGTGGATTCTTTACATTTCAACCCATGATTCAGGTTAAGGTTGACGGTTTTAAGCTGGCGCTTATAAGTCCAAATAACGGGGAGCCCACCAATTTAGATAGTGACGGTACAGCCACCACTTCAGATCCGGACGACGCTACTAACACCACAGATGATAGGGTTGATTATGATAATACCTATCCCAAAGTAGAGGTGAGCTATACCCTTGCCATGGATACCTTTTCATTAAAAGTTTTCGGCGGCTGGAACGCATTTGAGGTTGTTAATAGCTTAGACAGGGAATACGATGTCACTTGCTATGTCTATGGTGTTTCCGGAGTAGTTAATGTGGGTCCTGTAACCTTGAAGGCTATGGTGTGGGAAGGTCAAAATGTAGGTTTATACGGACTTACCACCAATCATGAAATAGACGATACGCCTGATTACCTTCAAAACGATATTAGAGACAATAATGGCTATGGCGGCGTGGCATCTATAGGTGTTAAGATAAATGATGTTATTGGTGTCGAGGCTGGATATGGTTATGTTACAGGTGAAGATGATGCCATAGGCAAAGATGATAATGATGATGCCTGGTGTGCTTATCTGCAGGCACCGATTACTCTGGCACAAGGTGTAATGATTGTTCCTGAAATCGGTCATTATGATTATGAGAAAAATGATACAGTCGGCAATAATGCAGATCAAGGCTATGAGACCTATTTTGGTGCAAAATGGCAGATTGCCTTTTAGTCATCATTTAAAAAACCGTTTTACGAAAATAAAAAACCCAGGCCAAATCGGCCCGGGTTTTTTGTTTTATTTTATTGCTTAGAAAAGTATCTGAAAATGAGTTACTAAAATATCATTGTCTTCATGATATCCATGCATTTCCTTTCTTGCCGTATAATTTACCTGCCATTTAATATCCTGGCCGCGTATAAACCAGTTCCATCCAAACGTATACCAGCGGCTGTCTTTAGCGTTGTCAACCGTCCTGTCGGGATCATATTCGTCATAGCGGGCGGTAAGCTGAAAAGTGTCGGTCAGGTCGTACTGCCCCTGTATTCCATAGCCGTAAGCGCGTTTGAATCCGTGACCGTGTTTTTGTATATATTCGATCTGAGCATGAAATGGTCCAATATCTAACGCTGAGTTGAAATCCCATATGTTCTGGCGCTGGGTAGCATTATTATCTTCGGTCTGGTTGAAGGCATAGGTGGTGCCGAAATTTATATATTTTATTGGCCTATAAACAAACATGGCAGTCAGCATCAGGTTATCATTGTCATTTTCCAGCTTATTGAATCCATTCCCATTGTATAACCCTACTGCATAATAGAAAGGTTTGTCATGTAGTTTGGCTCCGTGGCCCCTGCCGTCAAATTCACCGTTTTTTGCTGCTTCAAGGCTTATACCAATTTCACGCTTTCGGCCAAGCTTATCAACAACAAGGGGTCGTTCACATAGAGGAAGAACCGGGCCTGCAACAAGGTATGAAGGTGAAAAACGGGCCTTGAACTGCCCTGCAGTTACATTAAAGTATGGATGGTGAGCATAGGTAAAATAAGCATCCTGCAGCTTGACGCCGACTTCATCATTGTCGGCATCGGCACTGTCACCATCAACACTGAGCTGGACATGATATTTCCATTTGTCTATAACTTCGCCATACCATCTCAGGCGCACACGTCTGAACGAGAAACCATCGTATTCAGATGTATCAAATGCATTTTGATAAGTTACTTTACTGAGGTCGCCGTTCTCTATATATGTGTACCTTGGCTGGACACGCCCCTTAAAATTAATGCTTTTTGGTTTTCTGGCAGCTTTAACAATAAAATTGTCTTTTTCCTGTTCCTGGACGATCTTTTCCGTTGGTTTTTTTGATAACTTTGCTTTTTCAATGTCCTTCTCGGTAATAATGCCCTTTTCTATCAGAATCTGCAGCAATTCTTCCGATGAGATCTCGGCGGAGCTGCTTACAATGCTGCTGAACAGAAAAACCACAATCAACAATACTATACTATACCATTTTTTCATGCCGGGCTTTCCTCCTTTGTCGTTTATCGATATTTAAGCTGTAAAATTTATTTTATATAACTAATTCGGACAGAGTCCGTAAATTTCTGTTATATTGTTTGTTCAGATTTATTAATCAGTCGTGACAGAGACTCTTCTATAGTTTCAGATGTGAAAGGTTTTTCAATAAAATCATGAATCCCCATTTCCTTTGCCTTATGTAATAACTCTTTACTACCATAGGCTGTAATGAGTATCTTAAAGCCATCAGGATGGAATTCTTGAATTTGCTTTAAGAAGTATAGGCCATCCATATCAGGCAATCTATAATCTACTATAATTATATCGTAGTTTTCATTCTTCAGTATTTTTAAGCCTTCTTCGGCGCTTTCAAGGGCTTTAAGATGACATCCCTCGCCTTCAAAAAATAAACTAAGAGAATCTCTTATCCATTCATCGTCGTCTATAAGTAAAATTTTCATATTTTTTAGTTTGTTAAACAGATCCATCTTATACCTTTAAGGAATAATAAAGTCGCAGTATGATAATTCCTTTTCTTATTTAGTGGCTGACGGAAAACCTCCTATTTTTCGGCCAGAAATTCGAAATCCGAAGCACGCCCATTTTATAAGATTGGCCGAAACAATGACAAAAGCACAAATGCTCCAATGACAAAAACCACCGATTTCCAATTACTTAGTTTTGATTAACTCGTAAAAAGTCAAAAAACGTATTTTTTTGTCATTCCGGCGAAAGCCGGAATCCAGTATTTTCAGATAGTTGCAACTT
>JAHIKR010000240.1 GCA_018897415.1 Pseudomonadota bacterium | reverse complement strand
AGAAATGCGGTCATCAGGGCCGTTGTCGTGAGGAAGGGCTTCTGCTTGCCCTGTTAAATGGTAATAAAATATTAGACTATTCACAAAAGACAGCAATTCAATTCCCAAGCATTAAACGACGCCGCAAAAAATTGGCTTCACCTGAAGTCACAAGAAAGAAAAAAGCTGCTTCCTAATTTGTAACCGTTCACGGTTACAGCGCTTTTTTAATTGCTGCGAAATTCAGCAACAACAAGCCTCATATCCTCAAAAAACTCTTTTTCTACTGAACATGTTTTGCTCAGGGCAACTTCTGGATGCCGCATATTCTTAGGCATCGATCAGCTTCCTTCCTGGCTTTTTCCTCACTGAACCCTAATTCTATCTCTTTAAAAGTCCTCTTGCGCTCTGACAACGAAAGCAGGGGCATGAACTCCCTTTCCTTCAAATCAGCCCCCTCAAATTCCAGCCTGATCCCTTTCCAGTCCCTTTCTTGCCTTGAACTTATGTTGCCTCCTGTTAAATAACGATCAATCGCTATTGCCGCCCTTTTCCCGGATGAAACCGCTTCCACGACGGTCCTGGGACCGGAAACAACATCACCTCCCGCGAATATCCCGGCAATACTTGTTGTGCCGGTCAGGGGATCGGCAATAACGAGGCCCTTTTGTGAAGTGTTGATTCCCGGTTCTTTTGACAAACAACCCAGATCAGGCGCCTGACCAATAGCTGAAACCACAAGATTTGTTTTGACTTCAAACTCAGATCCATCGATGGGAATCGGTCTCCGACGGCCCGACTCGTCAGGGTCCCCCAATTTCATGCGAACACACGCCACCCCGGACACCTTCCCGTTTTCAGCCACGATTTTTACGGGCGCCGTCAAGAACTGGATATCAATTTCCTCTTCCATGGCCTCATCAACTTCCCACGAGTTTGCCGGCATCTCTTCCCGGGTCCTTCTGTATAAGATGGCCACGCTGTTATAACCCAGGCGTTTAGCCGTCCGCGCGCAATCAATAGCTGTATTGCCGCCACCTATGACGACCATTTTGCGCCTGGGCTTAGCCGGGTTTCCTAAGTTTATATCCCTCAAGAATGTAAGGCCATCGACAAGACCGGGCAATTCATCTTCACCAGGTATCCCAAGATTTAAGGCCCTGTCACATCCAATCCCAATAAAAACCGCTTCATATTCCCTCTTAAGATCAATAAGCGTGAAATCAGTTCCCACCTCACAATTGAGTTTTATCTTGACGCCCAGTTTCTTTATGATTTCGATTTCAGCCTGCAGAATGTTGCGAGGTAGACGAAACTCGGGGATACCGACAGCCATCATCCCTCCTGCCACAGGATGTTTCTCTAAAACCGTAACGGAATAACCTTCAATGGCCAGATAATAAGCAGTTGTCAGACCAGCCGGGCCTGATCCGACAACTGCGACCTTCCTTCCTTTACTATATTTTCTTTTTGGGATATAGGGTGTATCTGATAAAATATCCTTGTCTGCCAAGAATCGTTTGAGGGACTTGATGTCTATGGGCTCGTCGATTATCCCTCTGTTGCACTTAAATTCACAGGGATGGGGACAGATGCGGCCGCATATGGCAGGAAAAGGCATCTCTTCTTTGATTAGTTTAAGGCCTTCCTCATATCTCCCCTCTACAATAGCGCCCACAAAGCCCTGAATACTTATATGTGCCGGGCAAGCTGCTTTGCACGGAGCTGTTCCCCACTTTTCAAAGCTCTCCGGATCAGAATACCCTTCTCTAACGGCCATCTCACGAAGCACATCCACAACAGAGCTAAACCGAACATCCTGGGGACAAACAAACTTACATGAATCACAATGTGAACAGTACCAAAGGGCTCTGGATCGGAGCACTCTTTCCTTGAGGCCCAGTTTTATCATGTGCAAAATTTTTCTGGGATCAAATGCCGGATTGGTCTTACTCACCGGGCAGATACCCGAACAGGTCCCACAGTCGAAACAACGTGTCAGGACTTCACCGCCAGGCGCGGATGCCACCTCGGATTTGAATTTTAAATGCACGTCATTTGCAGACACGGTCAAAGGATGCTCCTTTTGGCTCAAGGCTCACTGCGGATGTTCTCCTGTTTGTCCATCACTTTCAATATAATATCATTTACTTTCTTGCTGATCTCTGCTTCAACCGGCTCAGGGGAATAGTCGTTAAGCTTTCTCATCCCTTGAGCGAGCTTCGCGATTTGCACCCGCAGCTTGACATTTTCTACTGCCGCCAGGGCGACTGAGAGTTTAGATTTGATTTCATCCCGGGCAAGTCCTTCAATACTCCCCAGAGGACCAAGATCTTTTATACGGTTAGTAAAGCCTGTGATTAACTCCACATATAGCGGCGCTTCAGCGGCCGAAGCCCAATTAAGCGCAAGCCTTTCCGAATCTATACCCGCTCGCGTCAATATCTTTTTCGTAACATGGGCAGTCACGATGGCGTCATAATTACCAACCTGGTAATGACATTCGCCAAGCTGTCACCCGCCCACAAAAACACCATCTATACCCGCACAGAAGGCTTTGATAATAAAGAGCGGATCCATTCTCCCGGTACACATAATTCGAATGACACGTATGTTTGATGGATACTGAAGGCGGGCTATACCTGCTGAATCGGCAGCGGCATAGCAGCACCAATTACAGAGGAACCCCAATATTTTTGGTTCAAAGCTATCAACTCCCATCTAACATATCCTCTCCAAAAGCTTCTATTTGCGCAATGATCTGATCGTTTGTAAATCCGGCCATGGATATAGCAAAGGCAGGACAATGGGAAGCACATACCCCGCATCCCTTACAAGAAGCTGAGATGGTCTCGGCCTTTTTCTTTTTGCCGATTTTTGTCATCCTGATAGCAGCATAAGGGCAGAGCTTCTCGCAAATTCCGCATCCTATACAAGCATCCTGATCTATTGAAGAGACGATAGGATCTACCCTCACGAATTCCTTGGCCAATGGAATGCAGGCCTTGCCCGCGGCAGCTTTGGCCTGCGCTATTGATTCCGGGATCGGTTTTGGAGAATGGGCTATGCCGCAGACATAGATCCCGTCTACAGATAACTCAACCGGCCTAAGCTTTGGATGCGCCTCCAGAAAAAAGTTGTCCTGAGTTAAAGGCGTCTTGAGCATTTTTGCCAGTTCTTGCACCTGCCTTGAGACAATGCCCACACTGAGAACAAGTAAATCCGGCTCAAGCGAGACCCTTTCACCTAAAACCCTGTCGAAAAAATCTACCTTAATGTGGCCGTTTTCTTCGGTCACCCCGGGAGAAGAGTCTTTGTCAAACTGAATGAAGTTTACCTCTTTTTCCCTGGCCAACTGATAGTAGTCTTCCATAAACCCATAAGTACGCATATCCCTGTATAAAATGGTAATACTCGCTTCGGGATTAAGTTCCAGAACCTTCAAAGCGTTTTTTACCGCCTGGGAACAACAGACCTTGCTACAGTAAGACAAGTCTTCACCGCGGGACCCAACACACTGTATCATCACAATATTCTGTGGGCCCTTGTCAATTGAATCTGAAGCGAGTTGTTGCTCAAATTCGAGTTGCGTAACAACCTTCTCTGACTTGCCATACAGATATTGCTTGGGCTCATAAGGTATGCCGCCGGTGGCAAGCACTACCACACCATGCTCTAATGCTTCGGTCTCCCCAAGTACCCGGAGAGTGGTTGTGAAATTTCCTATGTAACCAGAAATATTTTCAATATGTGCGTCTGTATATATATGGATTAATTGATTAGACCTCACATTTGTCTCTAAATTTTGAAGAATTCGATTCGGATCATCTCCGGTTAGCGTATATCGAAGGTGCTTTAGATTGCCTCCCAGCTCCTTGGACCGCTCTACCAAAAAGCATTCAAATCCCTGCCTCGCGATGCTCAAAGCGGCTGTCATTCCGGATATTCCGCCTCCAATGACCAGGGCTTTTGGAATCACCGGGAGTTTCTGCTCCCGGAGGGGTTTAAGCAACCGCGCCTTGGCAACAGCCATCTTTACAAGGTCCATCGATTTCTCGGTAGCCCCTTCAGGTGTGTTTGCATGAACCCATGAGCAATGATCCCTTATATTTGCCATCTCAAAAAGAGATGGGTTCAGACCAGCATTTCTCAAAGTCTCCTGGAAAAGGGGTTCGTGGGTTCGAGGGGTGCAGGCTGCCACAACCACGCGATTTAGACGATTTACTTTGATCTTTTCAGTAATTGCCTCCTGGGTGTTTTGCGCGCAACTGTAAAGATTTGTATCAGTAAAAACGACATTTTCATAGATCTCGGCATGGCGGGCGACGGCCTGAACATCAACCACCCCGCCAATATTACTTCCGCAGGAGCACACAAATACCCCGATGCGGGGCTCTGCTTCGATCTTGATCTCCTCCGGATAAGTCATCATTTCAACTCGGGTACCTCTTGCTTCCTGAAGGACTTCGACAGCAAGAGCGGCAGCGCCGCTGGCATCAGTAACGCTCTCCGGGACATCCTTAGGCCCCTGGAACGCCCCGGCCACATAGATTCCTTTCCGGGTTGCCTCTAAGGGAGCATACGAGCGAGTCGAACAAAAATCATATTGATTTAAATCGATGCCGGATGCCTCTGCCAGAGACTTTGAATCCTCCGGAGACTCAAGTCCCTCAGGGAGTATGATCATGTCAAAGGGTTCGCTGACATGTTCGCCCCGGTCATTGATATAAGAAACCTCCAGGTTCTTATCTTTGTTACAACTGAGCCCGCCGCGACTCCTTACAAAACGGATACCCTTTTCTCTGGCCCGGATCCTGGCATAATCGAATTCTTTGCCCTGCGTGCGCATATCCATGTAAAAAACCGTGATATCAAGATCCGGAGCATGGTCTTTGGCCACAAGGGCTTCCTTGATAGCGTACATGCAGCAAACTGATGAACAATACCCGTTACCGCTAGGAAGGTCTCTGCTGCCTATGCACTGGAGAAAGGCGATACATTTAGGATGTTTTCCATCCGACGGCCTGACAATCTCTCCCATGGTGGGGCCGGAAGCAGATGTCAGGCGCTCCAGCTCCATCCCCGTGATTACGTCAGGGGATAGCCCGTACCCATATCTTGACAATACACTTTTATCTATCCGGCCAAAACCGGGGGAGAGTATGACAGCCCCAACATTGAGATCGATGTCTTGTGGCTGCTGTTTGAAGTCTATGGCCTTTGCAAAGCAGGCCCTTTCACACTGCTTGCATTCTTGTCTTGTTAAGAACAAACAGGCGTTTGCATCGATATGGTAGGACGCTGGTATGGCTTGCTGATAATCGATGTGCAGGGCTTTGGTTAACTTGAGCCCCTCGTTGTAAGCGTCATTAATGGGAACAGGACAATAATTGGCACACGTACCACAGGCGGTACAAACACTTTCATCTACATAGCGAGGCAGGCGATGAATCCTGGCGATGAAATTGCCCACCTGTCCCTCTACTGATTGCAGTTGTGCCTTGGTGATAATCTCAATGTTGGGAGACCGACCGGCCTCGACCAGCTTCGGCGCCAGAATTCAGATGGCGCAATCATTGGTGGGAAAGGTTTTGTCAAGTCTTGCCATAACGCCCCCAATAGAGGCGCTTCTTTCCACCAGATATACGTAATAGCCGAGATCGGCCAGATCGAGGGATGCCTGAATTCCGGCAATTCCGCCGCCAACAACCAGCACAGCGCCAATAAGCTTGTTATTGTAAGTTTGAGTTTTCATGGTAACCAACTTCTTTATTCGTCACCATAGAGACAAATATTACCGTTTTCAAAATCCGAATATCGAAATCCGAAACTCGAAACAAATCCGAATACCAAATTAGAAAATGACCAAAACTAAGTAATTGGAAATCGATGGTTTTTGTCATTGGAGCATTTGTATTTTTGTCATTGTTTCGTATTTCGTGCTTCGAATTTCGAAGTTATCAGACACCTATGTGCTGATTATCCTTTCAAAGATACAAAATCTCTCTATAGCAAACCATTCTTCTGGAGACTCTAATCCTCTACCAGTTCCAGTGCCCCGCTATTGCACCATCTAACACAAGATGGGCTCGGTGGTATGCCGCAAAAATCACATTTTAAGGGAATTCCTGTTTCAGCTTCAATAAAATAAGGCTTTTGTGGACATGATGCTCTGCATAAAGCACACATATCATATGTTTGATCACCAATAACAATAAACTGTTTAGAAGTACATGCGGCATCCACAAAAGGTCCGGCTATTACAGGATAATATCTGTTGCCGTCTCTCATCACTCTTATGCGTGCACGTCTTGGATTAACAGTATT
>JAHIKR010000025.1 GCA_018897415.1 Pseudomonadota bacterium | reverse complement strand
TCAAGAATGTTAAATGCCTTAGGGAATGTGCAAACTAAATCGCGCCCCATCCCCACATATTGGCTTCCCTGGCCTGGAAAGATAAATGCGATTTTACCGGGTTTTTCAGGACCCCCATAAAATATATTCTTCAAATTCCCGCTGTTCTCTTTAGTATTATTTTGCCAGTTTGATTCAATTGAATCTGATGCTTTGCTGAGAAGTCCTGAAAAATCATCAGATGGATTTCCGAATGAATTAGATGGTCTTTCAAGAACTAAAAGAAATCTGAATTGATCATCAGGTGAAAATTCTTTTCTGGTTTTTGCTGCTTTAATTGCGAGTTCTTTATATGAAATCCCGCTATCGACAGAGTTTTTTAACTCGCGGAATTGATTTTCGATTTCTTCCTTGGTGGAAGCCGATAAAGATATGATTTCAATTGAACCATCCCAGAAAATTTCATTTTTATTCCGATGATATTCTTCAAGTACAATATGGAAATTACTTCCGCCAAATCCAAATGCGCTAACCCCAGACCTGCGCGGGTGTTTCTTTTTAGAGAACCATGGCCTTGTTTCGGTGCTTATGTAAAAGGGGCTGTCATTAATCCCTAATTTTGGATCAGGCTCGTCAGTTTTTAATGTGGGTGGTAATACTTTGTTATAAAGAGCAAGCGCGGCTTTGATCAGCCCTGCTGTTCCTGCAGCGGCTTTTGTATGACCAATCATGGATTTTACCGAGCCTAATGCGCATGTATTTATTTTTTTGGATGACTCATTAAACAGGCGTTTAAGTGCACTGAATTCAACATTATCTCCGACCTGAGTGCCTGTGCCATGCGCTTCTATAAGCTCAACAGAAGCCGGATCGGTATCTGATGACTCATAAGCAATGCGAAGGGCTTCTAACTGTCCTTCTGATCTGGGAGCATATATGCTTTGTGATTTCCCGTCGCTTGATGATCCAATGCCTCTTATAACGGCATAAATTCTGTTGCTGTCTCTTTCGGCATCCTCAAGCCTTTTAAGAACAAGTATTCCAATTCCTTCACCTAAAACAGTTCCATCTGCATGCCTGGAAAATGGTCTTGAATCTCCGGTTGGTGAAAGAATAAATGTCTTGGAAAAGCACATGTGCATGAAAATATCGTTTAAAGTATCCACACCACCGGTGACTGCCATGTCTGACCGCCCTGATGAAAGTTCGAGGAGGGCAAGGTAAATAGCTCCCATCGAGCTGGCGCAGGCTGCATCGACAACACAGTTTGTGCCCCCTATATCAAGACGGTTACATATTCTTCCTGCAATAACATTCCCTAACAGACCCGGGAAAGAGTTTTCCTGCCATGATACATATGAGTCAGATATTTTTTTAATAACTTCTTCTGCTTTATCGGGTTCAATTCCTGAATTGCGAAGAGCTTTTCGCCAGATTGGGTGCCCCAGCCTGGCGCCCAGAGGAATAGCAAGTTCCTGAGTCCCTGTTGCGCCGAGTATTACGCTCGTTCTGCTACGGCTGAAGTTAACATCTTTTCCATAGCCTGCATCTTCAAGCGCCGTTTTAGCTGCAAGCAGGCCCAGGACCTGGGAGGTATCAGTTGCTTCAAGAGAAGAAGGAAGGATACCGAATTCAGTAGGATCAAAAGGAATAGATGATAAAAATCCTCCTCTCTTACAGTAAATATGGTCTAATTTTTTGGGATCCTTATCAAAGTAATCATCAGGAGACCAGTGGGTTTCCGGGACATCAGTAATGCCGTCCTCACCCTTAAAAATTAGACGCCAGTATTCATGCAACCCTGATGCTTTTGGGAAGAAACAACCCATGCCAATAATAGCAATAGGAATATTTTTTATTGATTTTTTCTTATTAGCTGCCAATTGTTATACCTTTACTGTTCATCAAGCAGTTCCAATATCTCTGAAAGCTCCATTGGAGATATTTGACTAACGTTATTCGGCAAAGAAATTTTTTGACTGCGAAGCCAGTTAGCACGTGTTGCAACAGCGGCTCCAAAAAGGAGGTTCATGGCAACTGTTACCGTTTTTCTGTTTTCACACTTTTCGAGGAAAGAACCTTTTACCCATTCATTAAAAGCACCCATGGCCGGACCACACCATATCTGATAATCAATTTTTCTCGAAATATCGCCAGTTATTGCCCAGTTTGAACTGCGGCCAAGATATGAACGAAAAACCAGAGCCATTTTGTGTTTCGGATCTTTTTCCGCACGAATTATTTGCTTTGGGTCATTTTTAACGAAAAATTCCTTTGTATTCTCCCATTCATCCTTTAAACTGCATTGGAAAAAATCTTTTTCCAGCATTTTTTTTTGGATTTCAGGTATATTTTCAAGCCTGTCATAGTTGCAGTATAAATCGTACAATTTTGAAGCACGAAACGGAAACATTGTCCCACGTTTTAATACCTGAACTTTTACACCCATTTCAAACATATCTGCCGCAGGAGCCATCGTTACGTCAGCCTGTCTGGCTTCCGCAAGCATTTGACGGACAATTTGTGATGTGCCGGCCTCAACGCAGGATTGATTGATTGAGCCAGTTAAAATATAAGCTGCTCCCATAGAAAAAGCGGCAGCAGCTGAAGCAGGTGTGGCAATACCACCTCCAAGACCAACACAGAGAGGCCTTTTATACTGATACTTCTCGGCAAGCTCATCACGAAGCGCAATTATTGTCGGCAATAGAGAAATCGCAGGACTGTTATCGGTGTGTCCTCCTGAATCAGCCTCTGCGGTCATATCATCTGCTACAGGTATAGACGTCGCAAGCGCCGCTTCTTCTCTTGTAATCATATTTCTGTCGACAAGTTGATAAAGTATTTTATCAGAAGGCGGCGAAAAAAATTTTCTGGCGACTTCAACTCTTGAAACTTTTGCAATAATTTTATTCGAACAAACTATATTTCCATCGGCATCACGGTGGATTCCTTTTACTCGGAAATAAACAAGCGGCAGGGTAAGTTCAAGATATGCTGAAGCGCTTATAAGTCTTATCCCCCGCTTTAAATACAAATCAACTATAGCTGATTCAAGTTCAGGATTGTTGGGACTGTTTATAAGGTTAAAGCCAAAGGGATGGTTATTCATATTCTTTTGAAGTCTGTCGATTGCTGACTCTATTTCATTGAGGGAAAGGCCAGCTGCGCCAAAGAACCCAATCATTCCAGCATGTCCCACTTCCTCAACCATTTCAACTGAGGTAATACCATTAGCCATTGCCCCCGCAATATATGCGTAACGAAGGTTATGTACCTTTTTAAAATATGGATCACCTAAATTTTCAGGATGAAGCGGGGGTGCGTATGCATATAAAGGATGACTGTTATTACTTGATTCTAATTTGTTCCCTATAGTAACTGAGCCATCCTGGGAAACAGCAATCTTGCCATCTATACCTACTAGGAAGACAGGATCAGTCACTTTAATTATTGAGTCCTTTATGGCATTGTCGCCAATTCTTGGCTCAGTATTTCCTTTTGTCCACCAGCCGGATATCATTTTGTCAGTGTAGGAGGATTGCATTATTTATATTAGATAGATTCCAAGCAATTGAAAGATAAAAGTTGACCACAAAAATTATAATAAGTTAAATTCTAAATATTAATAAATTTAGAGTTTTATGTCAAGAAAGATAGAAAAACGCATTAGATAAATAATTTGATGATTGATTTTAATAAGTTACTTATTTTCTTGGATGAAATTTTTCGTGAATTTTTTTAAGATGCTCCCGTGCCACGTGAGTATAGATTTGTGTTGTGGAAATATCAACGTGTCCCAGCATGATCTGAACCGACCTCAAGTCAGCGCCACCTTCAAGCAGGTGGCTTGCAAAAGAGTGCCTTAAACTGTGGGGCTTAATTTTCCTGGCGATTCCTGCTTTTTGTCCATATTTTCTAAGCAGTTTCCAGAAACCTTGACGAGTCATAGGTTTTCCTGCCCTTGCGACAAAGAGATACGGACTTGCCATGTTTTTTAAAAGCTTTGACCGAAAAGTCTTTATGTAGTAGTCGATTTTTTCTTTTGCATAAAGACCTATAGGAGTTACCCTTTCCTTTGAGCCTTTTCCGAAAACCCTTACAAAACAGGCTTCTAAATTTACATCCTGAAGTTTTAAATTAACAAGTTCCGATACTCTCAGACCAGCAGCATAGAGGAGCTCTATCATTGCAGCATCTCTTGCTTCTGTGGGCTTATTTATATCGGGAGCATTTAAGAGGCTCTTAACTTCCTCAAATGACAAAACATCGGGAAGCCTGAGGCCGCTTTTGGGAAGGTCAATAACTCTTGTCGGATCATTTTTTATTACTTTTTCTTCTATAAGGAATCTGTAAAATCCCCTAATCGATACAAGATGCCTCGCTCTTGATCTTGCTACAAGCCCCGAATTTCTTAGTGATATCAGGTGCTTTAATATAACAGGGGTATCAGCGTCAGAAATAGTGTGTATTTTTTTATTCTTCAGAAATTTAAGATATCTTGTCAGATCACTGCTGTATGATTCTAAAGTTTTTTTTGAAAGTCCTTTTTCAATGAGGAGATAATTCAGATATTGATCGACAAGGACGTCTAATGATGGCATATTGATGTTAATTTCCTTTATTTTTTAATGCCTTATAGCCATTAAAGGATCAAGGCTGTTCAACACTTTAGCTCCATTTTCGCTGACTACCACCATATTTTCAATCCTGATACCGCCCCAGCCAGGTATGTAGATGCCTGGTTCGACGGTAAAGACCATATGGCTTTCAAGTAATGTGTCTTTTAATGGGCTAATTTTTGGAGGCTCATGAACAGCCAGTCCTATTCCATGACCCAGTCCATGACCGAATTTGCCCTTGAAGCCCATACTGCCTATGTGATCTCGAGCAACTTCGTCAACAGCCTTTGAACTTATTCCGGGTTTTATGGCATTAATTGCTTTATTCTGAGCATCGAGAACTGTCTTAAAAATTTTTTTAAACCTGTCATCAGGGCTTCCGATCACAATTGTCCTTGTAATGTCAGAGCAGTAACCGTTTAATTTTGCACCCCAGTCAAAAAGAATTGGTTCATCTTTTTTGAATTTACGGTTTCCAGGAATTGCATGGGGCAGGGCGCTGTTTGGACCTGATGCAACAATTATCGGAAACGATACAGAGTCAGCACCAGCTTCACGCATGTTTTTTTCTAAAAGCCATGCTGCCTCCTTTTCCGTCATGCCCGGTTCA
The DNA here is from genome assembly GCA_018897415.1 of Pseudomonadota bacterium. Classification (GTDB taxonomy): domain Bacteria; phylum Desulfobacterota; class Desulfobacteria; order Desulfobacterales; family ETH-SRB1; genus B13-G4. The sequence goes on along the minus strand of JAHIKR010000025.1, from coordinate 2,963 downwards.
ATGGTATTTTCTACAAAATTCATGAAAACAGATTCAGCAATAAGCAATGCTTTTTTTATCTCTTCAAGTTCTGACTGTTCTTTTACTATACGCAGACATTCCATAATATTGTCAGCTTCAACAAGCTCAACATCTATGTCGGAAGAACCGAACTGCTTGCAAATTTTATTATATTGCATATATGACATGCGTATACTTTCAAAGCCGAGCCTTTTTGTTTTGAGAGTATTGATAATATTTGGGAGTTCCTTGGTCAGTCCTTTTTTATAACTGATGATTTCATAAAGAGGCGCTTCATTTGCTGCCTGCAGCTCATTGCGCGAATCTGTAACCAGCATTAGTCTTTGATCTGTGATAAAAAGAGCCCCTGCTGTTTCGTCAAACTGGGTATCCTCACCTGTAAAACCGCTTAAATAACGACGATTCTCTTCCACAAGTACCATTAAAGTGTCAATATTATTTTCCGCGAGTGATTTCCTGAGCCTTTCCACTCTTTTTTCAATTGTTTTTTTCAAATTAATCTCCTAAACTGATAATTTAATAAATTTATTAATAATATCATAAAAGATAACTTAATAGCAAAAGTTTCTAAAAGAATTTAATATGAGTTTGTTTTATAAAAAGAGCCAAGTACTTTGGTTTGAATAAAAATAGTCATGAATAATTCCGATATTATAGTTTCAGCAGCAGTAGAAGAGGAGCTTTCAAAACTTATTGACAGTATTGAAAGCCCGATTTTCTCAAGTGTTGGCGGTAGAAGAGTCGCCCATGGATATATTGAGGGAAAACCAGTCCGGGCTATTATTACCGGGCCTGGGTCCGTTAATACAGTCCAATCTTTAAGTGCAGCCATAGAAACAGCAAAACCATCTTTAATTATTCAGACAGGATGTGCAGGGGCATTCAGGGAATCGGGTCTGAATATTGGAGATATTGGAATTGCAACAGAAGAAATAGATATCCAGCTGGGTATAGAGACGGAAAATGGTAGTCTGCCTTTAAACGAACTGCCATTTTCTATGATCAAGAGCAGTAATGTTGATATTAGAAATCGTTATCCACTTGATATTAAACTTGCAAATCAGGCATTAGACACTTTAGCAAAGGTTTTTGAAGGAAAGAGCGTTCAGGTAATAAAGGGAGCATTTGTAACTGTTTCAACAATAACCGCTACAGATAATAGGGCAAAGGATATTTATAAACATTACAGCCCGTGTATGGAAGGAATGGAAGGGGCAGGGGCTGCACATCTGGCAATCCACTATGATATTCCTTTCTTGGAAATACGCGCTGCAAGTAATTTTGTGGGAAAAAGAAACAGGAATTCATGGAATCTGCCTCTTGCATTTGAAAGAGGAGCCATGGCTGTCTTAAATTTAATTCGTACGGTGGATGGGCTTAAAGTATAATACACAGTTTCCTGCTTTGAATTTGATTAGACCTTAAGCTCATTTCCATTTTTTATCAGAAGTCGTTTGATATCTTCGATGATTATATAAAAAGAGGGCACTAAAATTAGAGTGATCAAGGTAGCAAACACGACGCCAAACCCTAGAGATAGGGCCATGGGGATAAGAAACCTCGCCTGGCGGGAGGTTTCGAAAATCATGGGAGCCAGCCCGCCGAATGTGGTTAATGTGGTCAGAATGATTGGTCGAAAACGGTGTAAGCCGGAGGCTTGTATGGCTTCCAGAGGGGTCATTCCGGTCCGGCGCCTGCGGTTGGCAAAGTCGATTAGTATCAGAGAATCGTTTACAACCACACCGGATAGGGCTACAACGCCGAACATGCTCAAAATACTCAGGCTGTACCCCATGATCAGGTGGCCGATGACTGCGCCTACGATACCAAACGGTATTGCAACCATGATAATCAAAGGTTGTATATAGCTGTTTAATGGGACCGCCAGCATGGCGTAGATAACTATCATAGCCATGAGAAGTCCTCTGAAAAGGCTTTGCATGCTCTCTTTTTGTTCGGCCTGATGGCCCTCGAAACTATAAGCCAGGCCCGGATATTTTCGCTGAAGTTCCGGAAGGGTTTCAGCCTTTATTGAATTAAGTATCTGTCCGGCCTGGCTCCTGGGAGTTACATCGGATGTTACAGTTACGATCCTTTGGCCGTTTCGGCGGTTGATATCAGTATAGGATCTGCCCCGGCTTATATATACCGCATCCCGAAGGAGAATTTCGGTCCCTTTTGGTGTCTGCAGTACCATTTCTTCCAGGCTGTATTCGGAGATACGTTCCTGTCTGGGAAATCTGACCAGCACCTTGACTTCATTTCGACCCCGCTGCTGCCAGAGAGCTTCAGCACCATAAAAAGCGTGCCGGACCTGCCTGGCCACTTCGCGGGCTTCCAGACCAAGGCTTTGCGCCTCAGGCTTTATTTTAAAATCGATTTGCTGTTTGCCCGGTGAGAATCCATCGTCAATGTCTTTTGCACTTGGATAAAATTTCAGGGCTTCGGCCATATCTGCGCTGGCTCTCTCAAGAAGATCCATTTTCTGGTGCCTGAGTTCCACGGACAAGGCTGCACCGCTCCCAGGACCGCCGGCATCAGATTCAAATTTGATATACTCCAGGCCTGGAATGACGCCCACCTGCTCCCTCCATCGTCTGGTGACATCAGCCGTGGGAAGGGGGCGGACATCAGGGGGGGTGAGATATGCGCGTATTTCTATCGTGTTGTCTTGAATGCTGGAAAAAATGCCCTCTACCAGCTTTTTATCGCCATTTTGGGAAGATACCTCCTGAGCTGCCTGTATAAGTTTTTTTTCGACCTGCTGTGCTTTTTCAAAGGCTGTACCAAAAGGAAGAACCGCAGTCACCTTTGCATAATCGGATTCAATTTTGGGGAAAAGTTCAAAACCCATGCGTTCGCTTTTAATATAGCCGATGGTTATAAGAATTATTGTTATTCCTGTTGCCATGGTCAAATAGCGCCATCGGATGGTTTTGTGT
>JAHIKR010000024.1 GCA_018897415.1 Pseudomonadota bacterium | reverse complement strand
TTACAGCTTTATAGTTCATTATAAACTCAACACTTGAGAGTACAAAGTTCTGCCGTCATGCCGGACTCGATCCGGCATCCAGCTTCTTTATGCTATTGGAATTATTCTGGATTCCGGCTTTCGCCGGAATGACGTCACGAATAAATCAACACCAAGAATATCAATGCTTTAAAAGAACTTTGGACTCTTAAGTCAACAGTAGATATTTAGAAATTATGGCTGAATAGCAACCTTAAGTAATAGATCGCCCCGCTGTCCATGAGGCGCATCTTTTCCCAGCCCTTTCAGCTTCAGCAGGCTTCCTTCTTTCATGCCTGGCGGAACGATTACTTTAAAAAGCCTTTTCTGGAAACCCCAGGGTATGTTTACCATCTTATGGGTTCCTGCAATAGATTCAAAGGGCGTAATGTTTATTGTGCCGTAAAGGTTCGGGTCATTTGCCATCCCGACAGGCCGTATAACTTGCAGGCGGTAAGATTTCTTTTTTTCGGTTATCCTGCGCAGCCTGTCGCTGACACCGGCACCGGGCAGGGCAAGAAACAGTTTTAAAAAGATTATGCCGAAAATAAATCCGCCTATGTGAGCCCACCATGCAATGCCTGCCATTTGGCCGTGGCTTCCCGCAGCGCTCAAGAACTGAAAGACAAACCAGATGCCGAGAAAGAAAAATGCGGGTATTTCCATGAAATAGGGTATAAAAAATATAGGTATAAGGGTCAGTATCTTTGCTTTTGGAAAGAGAATAAAGTAAGCTCCCATTACTCCTGCTATGGCGCCGCTTGCTCCGATTGTCGGCATTGTCGAATGAGAGTTTATGGCAAGGTGAGAAAGGCCTGACGTAAGACCGCATATCAGATAAAAAGCCAGATAGCGTAGTGGCCCAAGGCGTTCTTCAATATTATCGCCGAAAATGTAAAGAGACCACATGTTGCCAAGAAGGTGCCAGAATCCACCGTGAAGAAACATGAAGGTAATGAGTGAAGCAAGCTGCTGGCCTGTAGTAAAATAAGATGCAATGTGGGGAACGGTGTAACGGGCAGGCACAAGCCCGTACATGTATATAAAGCGTTCCAGTCCCGGTCCCTGGGAAAGCTCTACCAGGAAGAATACCACGTTGATGGCGATGAGGGCATTGTTGACTATGGGATAGGTTTTGGTGGGGATTGTGTCGCGGATGGGTATCATCAGTTATACTTTTTTAAAAGATAAATGGACAATTCAACAGACGCACATGAGACGTCAGATTGACCTGATTCTCATACTGATATCAACACTCCTTGCAGAGTGTGTAAGAGCGCCTGCAGAAATGATATCCACACCGGTATCGGCAAGCTGATTAAGCCTGTCTATTGTTATGCCGCCTGAGATTTCGACCACAGCCTTTCTTTTAATAAAATCAATTGCTTCTTTTATATGGTCTATGTCCATATTGTCCAGCATGATAACATCGGCGCCGGCTTCTATAGCTTCCTTTACTTCGTCCAGGTCAGAAACCTCCACTTCTATTTTAACAAGATGGGACAATTTGTCTTTGATGCGCTCTATGGCTTTTTTTATGCCTCCGCAGACAGCAATGTGATTGTCCTTGATCAGGACACCGTCATATAGACCCATACGGTGATTATGGGCTCCTCCGACGCTGACCGCATATTTTTCCAAGACTCTCAAACCCGGAGTTGTCTTGCGCGTGTCAACGAGGCGGACATTTTTATTTCCGAGCTTTTCCACATAAGAGCGTACATGCGTTGCGATTCCGGAAAGACGCTGGAGAAAATTCAGGGCAGTACGTTCGCCCATTAGCAGAGCCCGGAGTTTGCCTTCGACTTCCAGCACGATATTGCCTTTTTCGATAAAATCGCCATCCTTGAAATTCGGCTTGAAAGAAATATCAGAGTCAAGTTGTTAAAAAACCTGGCGGGCAACATCGAGGCCTGCGATTACAATGGGCTCTTTTGCAACGATTTCGCCGATTCCTTTAAGGTCTTTATCAATGAGGTTTTCAGTCGTAATATCTCCGGGGCCGATGTCTTCTTCAAGGGCTATTTTTATTAGATGTTCTATTGAATGCATAAATAATTCTATTTTGCTTCAAACTTTTTTATTTTTTCAAGGTTTGCCTGAAGTTTCTGCTGCTTTTCAAGAAGAGCCATGTTCTTTTCTTTCACCTTCTCTACCACATCTGCAGGTGCCTTGTTAAGAAAGTTTTCATTGCTCAGTTTATTTGAAACAGCGGAAAGTTCTTTTGCCAGTTTGTTGATTTCCTTTTCAAGACGGCCAGCCTCTTTTGCAAAGTCGATTATGCCTTCAAGGGATACAAAAATTGAGTCGCCATTTACAATAGCGGTTGCTGATGAGTTTGGCTTTTTCTCGGGCCGGCTTGCTGAAAATGATTTAAGTCTTGCAAGGTTAATAATAATATCCTGATATTGCCTGATGGTTTCAATTTTTAATTCATCCTGTGACTGAACCGAGGCTTCAAGGGTTAAAGACGGCGCTATGTTCATCTCTCCCCTTATATTTCTTATGCCGGATATAATTTCTGTGATAACTTTCATTTTCGATTCAGCTTCAGGGTCTTTTTCAGTAATCAGATAATCGGAAGCAGTTGCAGGAAATGAAGCCTTCATTATAGAGCCTTCTGTCCCCGGTAGCTTGTGCCAGATTTCTTCTGTAACAAAGGGCATGAACGGATGAAGCAGAAGGAGTATATCGTGCAGGACTCGCCAGAGAACGCGCAGGGTTGACTGGCGCTCATTTTGCCTTTCTTTTCCGTATAAAACGGGCTTGATTATTTCCAGGTACCAGTCGCAGAACTCATGCCACACAAATTTATAGATCGTTCCTGCCGCATCATTAAACCTGTAATTTTCAAGCGCATCATTAACGGTTTCAGTAACGCTGTTGAGTCTGGATAAAATCCATCTGTCCGGAAGCGAAAGTCGATTGTATTCAATATCGTCATAGCTTTTGTCCAGATGCATAAGGGAAAAACGGGAGGCGTTCCACAGCTTGTTTACAAAATTGCGGTATCCTTCCACACGCTTTTCAGACATCTTTATGTCGCGTCCCTGAGCCGCAAAAGCAGCCAGAGTAAAACGGAATGCATCGGTTCCATAATGTTCTATAACTGTGAGCGGATCGATTACATTTCCTTTTGACTTGCTCATTTTACT
>JAHIKR010000023.1 GCA_018897415.1 Pseudomonadota bacterium | reverse complement strand
GAGCTGTTCTGAAAAAGCCCAGTTTTTTTCAATGTGATAAGGAATTTCTGCTTTATATATATCTATTGGTTTCAGAGCCTGGTAGCCCGTAATCAAAGCACCGCCTGGTATATTACCACCCTGTCCAGCTATGCCTCCTCCTTTTACTCCAATATCTCTTGCTTCACTTGATCCGACTTCACTTTTTAAACGATTGATCGCTTCTATAATCTGCGTAGGTCTTGAATCCTCAACCTGTTTTTCAATCTTTTTTATAGCGCTTTTGACAACCTTTGATGACTTGAATGTTTTTTTTTTGAGCGATTCTTTTATTTTTTTACCTTTTTGGGGGGCAACAGATACGGCTTTTGATTGCTTCTGCTCTGCATTACTAATGGTTTCGGATGGAATTTGGGAAACCTGAGCTTTTTGGGGCTGAGTTGATTGTATTTTGGATTTAAGCTCAATTTGTCCGACTGGCCCAGATGCTGATCCCTGGGCAGGAAGTGTAACCATGCTGACATTAATGACAGAAGGTGAGAACTTTTTATTATATGGGGTATGGATTGGGAAATAAATCAAGACCCCAAAAAAAATCGCATGACATGCCAGAGAAACCCCAAAAGTCAAAAATAATGTTAGGGGGTCATTTCCTGAACCGCGAAATAAATAAGAAGGAGCAAACATACTTTCTTTCATCAGCAATCCGCTTTAAGCTATTTGCTTTAAGCATTCAGCTTATTTCCCTTTATTGTTATTGGACGTTATGGGTTCTGTTACCATGCCCAGCTTCTCAACGCCGGCTCCTTTTATCTCTGACATAACACGCACCACTATTCCATATGATATATTTTTATCAGCTTTTAAATAAACCTCTTGGCCAACACGCCCATCAAGGATTTTTATAAGTTTTTCCCGCAAAAAATCAAGTGTCACCTGATAATCATTTATGTATACTTGATTATCTTTATCTATAGTTATTATAAGCTGGTCTTGCTCTGCAGGAAGCGGTTCAGATGTTGCTTCAGGCAGGGATACATTGACGCCTTCTATCATCATTGGTGCTGTGACCATAAAAATAATCAGGAGAACTAACATAACATCAACAAATGGTGTTACATTTATATCAGACATGAAGCTATTATTTCTACCAAATGCCATTTTTCGTATCCTTTAGCTAAAAATGTCGCGTTCTACGATATTCAAGAAGTCAGCAGAAAAACTTTGCAATTCAGTTTCAAGGGTTCTTATCTTTTGCATAAAATAGTTAAATGCTATTACCGCCGGTATTGCAGCAGCCAAACCAGCTGCAGTTGCAATAAGTGCCTCAGAAATTCCAGGAGCAACAACAGCAAGGCTGGCTGAACCTCTGAGCCCGATACTATGAAATGAATTCATTATTCCCCACACAGTCCCGAACAGACCAATAAAAGGCGCTGTGTTTCCCGTTGTGGCAAGAAAAGGAACCATTTGAGTCATTCTGGCGATTTCTGTGTTAATTGCCCGGCGCAGCGCCCTTTTTATATTGTCTGTTCCTGTGAACTTAGCCCCCAGGGATGAATGGGGGGCTGTTTCAGAGGACGGGGATGATTTTATTGGAACGCCGGATTTGGTCAATTTTTTAAGTTCCAGGTATCCTATACGAAAAACTCTGGCTATTGGGCTGCCATGAAGCTGTTTTGCTTTTGCAAAAGCTTCTGACAGATCCCTGCTTTTCCAGAAAAAATCCATAAAGTTATCAGATTCTTTATATGCTTTTCTGATATAGAAGTATTTAATTAGAATAATAGTCCATGAGATGATGGAGAAAATCAGCAGAAGAGCCATAACAAACTGAACCATAAGACCAGCATTGCTTATCATATGGATTAAATTCATTTGGGGTAGCATAAAAACTCCGTATATTATGTTATTTAAGTAAAGATGTATAATTCAATAACAGATAGTTTTAACCTAAATTGAGCGATTTTTTACTCGACCTGCACCAATCTCTTGCGCATCAAGGACTTGCGAAAAGTCTCGACATATCCATTGGTATGCCTGCGATTTTCGCAAACCTTGCTGCATCAAGATCTTGGCACATTTCTTCGCAAAAAGCGCTTAACTTAAGTTTAAAAAATATATGAACTTAGCTTTGGTGTCAAGAAAATTGCCCTGAAGAAAACCCGGTCATTTTACATAACTGTTAAAAGGTGGTAATTAAAAAAATTGTAACGCATGGCCGATAAATTGGGGTTGCAGGAGGTGTATACTCAACAAATGTCTGATAGCATAAATAATAGTATCGCTGATCTTTTGTTTGAGGCAAAAATTCTAACAAAAATTCCAAGATCAGGTTTCCATTTTCTTGGTGCTGGAAAGGAATCAGTTGCCGAACATGTATTTATTACAACCTTCATTGCATATATTATGTCAAAAATAATGCCGGATGTTGACGCACTTAGACTGATAACCATGTGTCTTGTACACGACCTTACTGAGGCAAGGACCGGCGACCTTAATTATGTTCAGAAAAAATATGTAAGCGCAGAAGAAAACAGAGCTTTAAAAGATGCAATCAGAGACATACCGTTTGGCGATTCGCTTGTTGATCTTATAAATGAATTTCATGAAGGCAAATCAGCGGAAGCCGAACTTGCGCATGATGCCGACCAACTGGCGCTCATCCTTGAGTTAAAGTCTCTAGTTGATATCGGTTACAAGGCTCCTGAGAAATGGCTGCCTTTTGTGTTAGATCGTCTGAAAACAAAAACTGGCAAAAAGCTTTCAGAAAGTATATTGAAAACAACTGAAGACTCCTGGTGGTTGAAGGATTTTGATTCCTGAAACAAACCAAAACCGACCGAGGATAAGCTGGCTGAAGCGAATAAGGTATTACAATAAATTTAAAAGCGGAGGAAATGATGAAATGGCTTTTAAATATTATCGGGACTTCCATCGGTAAGAAGCTGATGATGGCTGTTACCGGCCTCAGTTTCTGCTTTTTCCTTTTAATTCACCTTATTGGCAACCTTGCTATTTATGGCGGCAAAGATGCTTTTACTACATATGCTGAACGTCTCCATTCATTAGGCCTGATCATTACCATATCTGAATGGGGCCTTTTGCTTTTTGCAATTATACATATTCTTTTCGGAGTAAATCTTTTTTATGAAAATCTTGTTGCAAGGCCGGCAAGATATTCAGTCAAAAAAAGTGCTGGTGGCAGCAGCCTTGGATCGGCAACAATGCCATATACAGGTTTTATCCTTCTTCTATTTATTGTCTTTCATCTTTTCAATTTCCATTTTGCAGATAAGAGCAATCAAACTATATTTCAAATCATAGTAAATACATTTGCGAGGCCGGGATACGTGATTATTTATGTTGTTGCGGTTTTAGTTGCAGCAATTCATATAAGTCACGGTTTCTGGAGTGCATTCCAGACCATAGGAGCCAATCATCCAAAATACATGCCCTTTATCAGGGGGGCAAGTATTATATATAGTCTGATTATAGGAATAGGCTTTGGTTTTATTCCACTGTACATATTACTTGTTTCTTAAAAAGGAAGAATTATGCAGCTTGACGCAAAGGTGCCTGGAGGACTTCTTTCTGAAAAATGGGATAGGCACCGTTTTGATCTGGGGCTGATAAGCCCTGCCAACAGAAAAAAGTTTGACATAATTGTTGTTGGGACAGGGCTGGCTGGAAGTTCAGCAGCAGCAACTCTGGCAGAACTTGGCTATAATGTTAAGGCTTTTTGTCTTCAGGATAGTCCTCGCCGTGCTCACAGCATTGCGGCTCAGGGTGGGATAAATGCGGCAAAAAATTATTCAAATGACGGCGACAGCATACAGCGGCTATTTTATGACACCATAAAGGGTGGTGATTTCAGATCAAGAGAGGCAAATGTTTATCGCCTTGCACAACTAAGTAATAATATTATTGATCATTGCGTTGCCCAGGGTATTCCTTTTGCAAGAGATTATGGAGGATTGCTTGCAAACCGGTCATTTGGTGGTGCACAGGTGTCCAGAACCTTTTATGCGCGAGGTCAGACAGGCCAGCAGCTCCTTTTTGGTGCTTATAGTGCTTTAATGCGGCAGGTCGCGGCAGGGAAAGTTACAATATTTCCCCGCAGGGAAATGATGGAGTTGGTGATTATAAATGGACAGGCCAGAGGGATAGTTGCCAGAAATATGATTACAGGAGACATCGAAACCCATGCCGCAGATGCTGTTATTTTAGCTACCGGTGGTTATGGCAATGTTTTTTTTCTTTCTACAAATGCCATGTCATGCAATGTTACAGCTATTCTGAGAGCTTATAAAAAAGGCGCATTTTTTGCCAATCCATGTTTTATTCAGATTCATCCTACCTGTATTCCAGTGCATGGAACCTATCAATCAAAACTGACACTCATGAGCGAAAGCCTTAGAAACGATGGCCGCGTATGGGTTCCCAAGAATTCCAATGACACACGTCCTCCGCATCAGATTCCAGAGCCAGATAGAGACTACTTTCTTGAAAGTAAATATCCGGCTTTTGGAAACCTTGCGCCGCGTGATGTTGCTTCGCGTAATGCTAAAGAACAGTGCGACATGGGCAAAGGAGTTGGCAAAACAGGGCTGGCTGTATTCTTGGATTTTAAAGATGCAATCAAGAGAGATGGAAAAGATGAAATCTCCAAAAAATACGGCAATCTGTTTCAGATGTATGAAAAGATTACAGGAGATAATCCCTATGAGACTCCGATGATGATTTATCCTGCTGTTCACTACACAATGGGAGGTTTGTGGGTGGACTATAATCTTATGACGACTGTTCCCGGTCTTTTTGCCCTTGGAGAGGCGAACTTTTCAGATCATGGCGCAAACAGGCTGGGTGCCAGCGCTTTAATGCAGGGACTGGCAGACGGGTATTTTATTATTCCTTATACCATAGGTGATTATCTATCAGGTACGAGCTTGGATAAAATAACCGATGAACATCCTGCTTTCAGAGAGGCAACCCAGGATGTTAACTCTCATATCAATAAGCTCTTATCAATAAAAGGAAAGCGTACTGTTGATGATTTTCATAGAGAGCTTGGCAGGGTTCTTTGGGATTACTGTGGCATGGCAAGGAACGAAAAGGACCTTTTGAAAGCTCAAAAACTTGTTCAACAATTGCGGGAAGAGTTTTGGGAAAATGTAATTGTGCCCGGCTCGGAAAGAGATTTCAACCAGAGCCTTGAGAAAGCCGGACGTGTTGCTGATTTTCTTGAATTTGGAGAGTTAATGATAGTAGATGCTCTTGCCCGTAAGGAATCATGCGGCTGTCACTTTAATGAAGCATATCAGACAGAGGAAAACGAAGCAAAGCGCGACGATGAAAATTTTTGTCATGTCGCTGCCTGGGAATATGCTGGTTATGGCGCTGAACCTTTGTTTCATAAGGAAAAACTTATCTTTGAAAATGTTGAGTTGACGCAAAGGAGTTACAGGTGACAAAGACCATAAATTTGACATTAAAGGTCTGGCGTCAAAAGGGCTCTGATAACAAAGGCGGTTTTAAGACTTATTATTCAAGGGAGATCTCAACAGACTTATCATTCCTTGAAATGATTGATGTCGTAAATGAGCAGCTCACTCTTGACGGGGAAGATCCTATTGCATTTGACCATGACTGCAGGGAAGGGATATGCGGGATGTGCGGGGCTATGGTAAATGGACGCGCCCACGGTCCTGAAAAGGGCACAACTCTTTGCCAGCTTCACATGAGACATTTTTCAGACGGAGATACTATTGTCGTTGAACCCTGGAGGGCAAGGGCATTTAATATAATAAAAGATCTGGTCGTTGACCGCAGCGCGCTGGACAAGATTATACAGGCAGGCGGCTACATTTCTGTGAACACAGGCGGAGCACCAGATGCAAATACCATCCTGATTTCTCAGGAGACATCGGAAAAAGCTTTTGATGCTGCAGCATGTATTGGATGCGGTGCATGTGTTGCAGCCTGTCCAAATGCTTCTGCCATGCTTTTTATAGGAGCCAAAGTTTCTCACCTTGCACTTCTTCCACAGGGAAAACCCGAAGCTGTGCGTCGTGTAATAGCGATGGTCAAAGAAATGGACAGACTTTGTTTCGGAAACTGTACAAATGAAACAGAGTGTGAAGCAGAATGCCCCAAGGAAATTTCAATAACCAACATTGCCAGGCTTAATCGTGAGTTTTTAAAAGCAGGATTTTTCTCAAGCGCAAAATAGCTATTATCCCTCGTTTGGTTAATGTAAAGACAGGAGAAATATTGGCTGCTTCAAAATCTTCATCATATGTAAAACAACGCAATTGGGTAGCTTTCTGGTTTGCGAGGCTATGGCAAAAAATAGATAAGAGTTCTATATTACAAACAGGCATTGACTTAAATTGCAAGCAACTTGCAAATATGATATTGCAAATAGAGCACCAGTAAAATCAAGATAATTGAGACGTTCAGGGGAAGGTTAAATCTTTCTTCTCAACAT
>JAHIKR010000239.1 GCA_018897415.1 Pseudomonadota bacterium | reverse complement strand
TGCTGTGCTTTTTCAAAGGCTGTACCAAAAGGAAGAACTGCAGTCACCTTTGCATAATCGGATTCAATTTTGGGGAAAAGTTCAAAACCCATGCGTTCGCTTTTAATATAGCCGATGGTTATAAGAATTATTGTTATTCCTATTGCCATGGTCAGATAGCGCCATCGGATGGTTGTGCGTAAAAAGGGACCGTAACGTTTGTTGACAAATCCTATAAAAGCGCGTCCAAAACTCTGTTGCGCTTGAAATATCCAGCCAAAGAATCCTGATGGGACATCTGGTCGTCTGTGTCCTATATGAGCCGGAAGGATAAAGAAACATTCAATAAGGGATATGGCAAAAACACTGATAACCACCAAAGGCATTTGCTTGAATACTTTGCCCATGACCCCAGGCACAAAAAACATGGGAACAAAGGCCACCATATTAGTGAGGACGGTGAAAGTAATTGGCACGGCGATTTCTTTGGTACCGGTAACTGATGCCTTAAACCATGTCTTTCCCTGCTGTTGGTGATAGTAGATATTTTCACCTACGATAATAGCATCATCAACAACAATTCCCAGAGTAACTATAAAGGCAAACATGGAAATCATGTTGATGCTTACATTGGACATGTTTAAAAAGAAAAGGGAGCCCAGAAAAGATACCGGTATCCCAAGACTAACCCAGAATGCAAGACGGGGTTCTAGAAAAAGAGCCAGCAGTATAAATACCAGAGCAAGTCCAATGAAGCCGTTTTTCGTCAAAAGTCCCAGCCGTTGACGATAGATATCCGAACGGTCATTTCTGAGGTCCACACGAAGTCCCTGCGGAAGAGCCACATTGACCTCTTCTACTACTCGCCTGACTGCGTCGGAGACAGATATGGGGGTCTGGTCTCCAACCCGGTAAACATCGAGCATCACAGCCGGATTCCCGTTGTAACTTGAAGATACTGTGGTTTCCTCAAAGCCGTCTTTTATTAAAGCAATATCCTCAAGCAAAATCTGGGTGCCGTCGTTTGCCGTAATGACGGGGATTTTGGCGAACTCCGGACCGAAATCCCTTCGTTCCTTCATGCGAACCAGTACATCTCCGGAGGGTGTTCTTATGGCGCCGCCCGGAAGCTCTACTGAAGCTCTCTTTATACGCTGGGCTACATCCTCGAGAGTGAGCGAATATGCGCGAAGGGTATTCTGTGGGATTTCTACGTCAATTTCATGGTTTCTTACAGAAATGACTTCAACCTGGGTGATATCAGGATCCTGGAGAAGTCTGTCCCTGATATAGTCCGCGTATTCTCTCAGAACCAGTTCGCTCTGATCTCCGTAAAGTGCCAGCGAGACCACGTATCGCTTTCTGGATACGATAGCTATTATGGGTTTTTCAATATCTTCGGGGAAGGATGTAATGCGGTCCACCTCGTTCCGGATATCCTGGGCGAGCTTTTGAAGATTTTCGCCCTCAATCATTTCAACTGTAACTGTGCCGGAACCTTCGCGGGCTGTTGATCGGACTTCTTCTACCCCCTCGAGTCCAACTACTGCCTCTTCGATAGCAAGCAAAATGCCCTCTTCAACTTCCTGGGGACTTGCTCCAGGGTAAGGTACAGTAATATTGACCATGTCCATATCAAAATAGGGAAACACTTCCTGTTTGATGCTGTAAGCCATGACTATCCCGCCGATAAGCAGAACCAGCATGAGAAGATTTGCGGCCACAGAGTGACCCGCCATCCAGGCAACAGGGCCTTTTTTATTATCAGTGGGCTCGTCTTTTATCATGTAATTCACCAGATGTAGATTCAACCTGTACCGGCATGCCGTCTATAGGTGCTGGAAGATCAGATATGATCAGGAGGTCGCCGGGTTTTATGGCATTATCAATAAGTACCACGCTGGCATCTCTCCAGACAGGGTGTACTTCTTTAATCTCAAGAGTTGAATTTTCGCCGGCAATCCATATAAAAGCGTTATCCCTGAAGGCTGTTCGGGGGATTTTATAGACGTTTTCCAGTTTTTTGCCTTCGATTTCCACACGTACATAATCGTCAATCAGAAGGGGAGGTTGGTCATTCTTTGAATTTTTTAACCCCAAGGGATCTTCAACCTCGATAAGAACTCTGGCCATGCGTCCCTCGGGCGAAAGATCTCCCATCAACCTTATTACCGTTCCGGTTAATTCATAGTTATTTGCATAGATGATACGGGCTCTGGTTGCCGGATCACCCTGGCTTCGTGGAATCTGAATCCAGCTTAACCTGTCCACTGGTACCGATGTTTGAATCCAGTATGAATCGCTGCCGACCAGTTCAGCCAGCCGCTCCTGCGGAGTCACCTGTGATCCGAGGTTTACCAGTCTTGACCGGACCATAGCGTTGAAGGGCGCCTTAATTTGTGTGCGAGAAAGATCCAGATAAGCCTTTTTAAGCTCGGCTTTGGCTGCATTGAGCTCGGCTTTAGCTTTTTCAAGGTGTGGTTTTCGAAGGGCCAGCTCTACCTCTCTATCCTCGGCATCCTTGTCTCCATTGAGCAATTCCCACTCTCGCTTTGCCACCTCCTGCCTTCCAAGTTCCAGTTTCAGGGAATAATTTGCATCGGCCAGGGCTTTTTCTTTTTGCGTCAGGGCCAGTTTGTAATCCTCAGAGTCAATCTGAAGCACAAGAGATCCGGCCTTCAGCAGACCTCCTTCGATAAACTCAGGGCTAATATCTATAACTTCTCCGGTTACACGAGGTCTCAACTCAACTTCTCTTGCCGGCACCACTGTTCCCATAGCATTTAGCATTACTATATGGTTTGCTGGGAAAAGCGGTTTTACCTGGACAACAGGGGCCAGCTTTACAGGAGGCTGCCTTTTGCTTTTTGGGCCGGTATTTTTCAGATAAAAGGCTGCGGCAATTCCTATTATAATGATAATTACGGGTAAAACAATTTTTAATATATGATTTTTACCGCCTGAAGGGGTATCAATTTTATTTGTTAAATTATTATTTTGTTCTTTTTCCTGCATATTTCATCTAACTCGAAACCTTCTGAAGGATTAAGTCTTTAGTCCATGTACCACCAAGAGAGCGGTATAGACTTATGCGGTTTGTCAGAAGAGTCGCTTGCTGAGTGATAAGATCGCGTTCCAGATCCTGTACAGACAAAAGTTGTGTGAGCACTGGAAGATAGTCGGTGAGCCCATTGCGATAACGAAGAGTTGCCTGGTCTAAGGCTTTTCGGGCTGTCTGGATTACCTGTTTTAGTTCCAGGATGTGCTCTTGTTGTTTGGCTTCAGTGACGAGCGCATCTTCAACTTCCCTAATGGCTGTGAGGATGTTTTGACGATAGGCTGCAAGGTTTTCATCTTTCAGAGCCATGGTCAGGTCAACTTCAGCGGCACGCCGGTTTCCATCGAAAATAGGCGCAGTTAAGTTTGCAGCAATGCTGAGCAGCCAGTTATCTAAAAGAAGATCAAGATGCTCTTTTTCGAAAATGGCCTTGGCTGACAGGGTAAGAGACGGAAGCCTGTCTGCCCGTGCGGCTGATACATTCCAACCGGCGGACTGAAGTCTTAGCTGTGCAGCCCTGATATCCGGGCGGTTTTCCAGAAGGTCTGCCGGTATTCCTGTGGACGGCATGGGCGACAGTTTCGGCAAATCAGGCCTTGAAATTACCAGAGGACTTCGAGGGGCTTCTCCAAGAAGTACTGACAGTTCGTTCATAAGTCTACTTTCCTGAGCTTCTACCAGTGGTATTTGCGCCCGGACCTGGTCTATTACCTGCTGCTGCTGATATACGTCTAACGCTGAAACCATGGCATACCGAAATCTAAGTTCAATAAGTTCTAAATATATCTGGTTTATTCTTAGCTGTTCGTTTAAGAGATGTTTCTGCATCCGCTGGGCAATGATCTGAAGCCAGTGGTTGGTTACCTCAGCCGCCAGAGTGATAGCTGCAACGTTAAGATCCTGTTTACTGGCCTCAGCCGAAAGTATTGCTGCCTCTTGTTCAGCCCGGACACGCCCCCAAAGATCCAGCTCATAGCTGCTGGAAAGTCCGAGAGAGTAATCCTCGGATGTACTGGTTGAAGCTGATCCGTTTTTAGTCCTTTTTTTTGAATGCGAAGCTCCGGCTGTACCTGTCAGGTCTGGATACCGGTCTGCGCCTGTCTGAACAGCCCTGGCTCTGGCCTGTTTAAGTCTGGCCCAGAGCTCTTTTAAGTTCATATTTTTTAAGAAAGCCTCTTCAACAAGTGCGTTTAGTTCGCAATCATTAAACGTTTCCCACCACCTTTTTTCCGGTGCCGCGTCGGTCGTAAACTCTGAAAATTTATTAGGAAGGCTTTCCTGCATAGAAGGAATCGGCTCCGGGTTAAACAGCCCGCATGAAGCCAATCCCAGAATAGAAGTCAGGACTAAAATTATGAAAGGGCCTTTTGATGACATTTTTTATATGACGCTAACTTATAGTAAGAGATAGTAAGAGAACTTAAAAGATAATAAAATTTATCACATACTTGAAAAAGTTCAAGGTGAATTTTAATAAACTCGAAGAATTTTCATTATCGCTTACCAGTTTGCTCGAATACTGCTGTATTCTATAACCTTATTCCAATATTGCTCAATGTACGTTCGCAAAAGACTTTTTACGAATTTATCAACTTAAGAGCTTCAGGTGTGATACATTCAAATCAGGACACGAAGTGAAGCATTATAGCGCTAAACTGTTTGAACGCATTAAATATAATTAAGAAAGAACCTGGCAGAATTATGTATTTCTCTATAAAATTTCGCTGAACTGCAATCATATCTTTTAATTTGCGGCGAGTTCTTTCTTTATGATATGTTATGCGAGAGTTTTTCATGGTTTTAATGTATTATACCTGAAGCGGATATATTTTTATCAAGCTAAAAGGTTACGAGTTTTTAAATTTCTGGAGAATATAATTATTTAAGGACAAACATGGATAAAAAATTAAAACTCGCATACTCGACCTGTCCCAATGACACTTTTATTTTTTATGCGCTTGCCCACAATATAATTGACAGCGGCGGACTTAAATTTGAAATCAAACTTGCAGATGTAGAAACGCTTAATCAGAAAGCAAAAGCAGGTGTTTATGATATCTCGAAATTGTCTTTTGCTGCAATCGGTCATCTTATCGAAAAATATGCTCTTCTGCGCAGTGGTGCAGCGCTTGGAAGAGGTTGCGGTCCTCTTTTAGTTGCAAAACCAGGATTCGACGTTGAACAGCTTCCCTCAAAAAAAATAGCGGTGCCTGGCATGTGGACTACGGCATGCATGCTGCTTGGTCTTTATCTGTCAATAAAACCGAATTCGGTCCCAATGCCCTTTGAACAGATAATGCCGGCAGTCCAAAGAGATGAATACGAATGTGGTGTGATAATTCATGAAGGCAGGTTTACCTATGAAGAATATGGTCTTGTCAGCATTGTAGATTTAGGAGAGTGGTGGGAAGAAAAAACTTCACTTCCCGTTCCCCTTGGAGGTATCGCTGTTCGAAGGGATATAACATCTATGGTTACAAGAAAGATAGAGCATTCAATACAATCAAGCGTGGAATATTCCTTTAATCATAGAAATGAGGCAGATAATTATATTAAAAAATATGCGCAGGAAATGTCCTCAGAGGTAATCCGTCAGCATATAGACCTTTATGTTAATGATTTTACCC
The DNA here is from genome assembly GCA_018897415.1 of Pseudomonadota bacterium. GTDB lineage: Bacteria > Desulfobacterota > Desulfobacteria > Desulfobacterales > ETH-SRB1 > B13-G4. The sequence continues at coordinate 3,720 of JAHIKR010000239.1, read as the reverse complement.
TGAATTTAGGGAAAGAAGGGGAAGAAGCAGTTAACACGCTATTCAGAATGGCACGGGATAGTAAAATATTACCTGAAAGCAACACGCCATTATTTATCAATCCATCCCGGGACGCAACTCGATGACTGTCAGTTCCGGTGGAGCCAGGAAACGAATCGGAGGACCCCATGTACCTATGCCGCGATTTACATAGAGCCACGTTTCATAACCCACTTGCGACAGGCCTGTCTTGGCGGGATACACTAATTTAGTTACCAAATTGAACGGAAATATCTGTCCTCCATGGGTGTGCCCTGACAATTGAAGGTCGAAAAATTGAACCGAAGCTGGAATCACTTTCGGCCGGTGTTTCAAGAGCAGTATAAACTCGTTTCTGGGGTAGCGTTGCAAAACAGCCTCTTCGGCGGGTGGGTTTGTTTTGAGACGCCTTAATACCGCCGGATCGTCTATTCCTACGATATTGATGACGCCGCCAACTTTAACTCCCTCATACGAAAGCATTTTAAAACCAGCCCGCTTTGTAAATAACAAACCTTTATCAAGACCTGCGTACGCCTCATGGTTTCCTGTTACGGCAAATTTTCCAAATTTCGGATTCAGTTTAAGGAGCAGATCCGCAAATCCATCCAGATGGTCCAGTTGCATGTCGATTAGGTCGCCAGTTGAAACCACGACATCCGGGCGAATGGACTCAATGGTTTCAACAAGGCGGTGTAGTCGCTTCTCATCACTGAGCAGCCCCAGATGCAGCTCGGAAATCTGGACGATGCGAAAGGGCTCAGACATCTTGTCTATCTTTATTGTCGGGATGTGCACCCATTCGACGTTAATCTGCCTGGCGGCGACAAAACCATAACCAGTCGCCATCAAACTTAGAATAGCTGCTACAAGGACAGAATAGAATGGCGACGGCAGTGTGATTAAGGATGCATCAAACCCCAGCAGTTTCCCCCCTGCCTTCACAAAGAGTTGATAGAAGTCCAGTACTACAGAAAACGAAAAGAACAGAAAGGCAAATCCCATCCAGGTGTATCCGATCCAGGCCAGGGGAACTGCAAGCGTGGTAAAACCAGCATTGGTTAAAAGCCTTACCAACAGCGGTGCGACAACCATGAAACCGAGGAAGGCAATGGTTACCCACTTGCCCAAAGGCAATATTTTGATTGCCTTTTTGTAAATGTAGTAGTGCAAACCTCCGTATATAGAGAGGAAAACACTGATAAAAATTGACATTCTTACTGCACCTTAAATTGTTTTAACACTTCAAGGACGTAATCGATATCCTCTTTGGTATGATCGGCCGCAATCTGAAAACGGATTTCCTCGTCGCCTTTAGGAACGACCGGATAATTCAAGCCGGTAGCCAGGATGCCGCTGGCAGTCAAATAGTCGACTAGTTGCGATGTCTTCTGCGTATCCCTGATCATCAAAGGCACCACCGGGTGCTCACTTGCAATAATTTCATAGCCCAAGGCAACCAGCCCTTGTTCAAATCTTTTGGTCAGCGTTCGCAGTCTCTCCAATAATTGTCTTCCTTGTTCGCTGTCTATTATTTCCAGCGCCTTGATGGCTGCGCTGGCTTCTGCGGGGGTAATGGGGTTGGAATAGATATAAAAGGGCGCTGTCTCTCGTAAATATTCGACAATAGTTGCAGAGGAGACGATATAGCCGCCGTTTACGCCCAGCGCTTTGCCCAGGGTGGCCACGATCATGTCGATACCCTGGGCCCGGGTATATTCCTCGGTTCCGCGTCCGGTTTGACCAAAGGCGCCGACCCCGTGAGAATCATCTACGAGGGTATTCACCCCGCCTTCAAACTGCGGCTCATATTGGGCGGCGATTGCGCCAATTGCATCTAATGGCGCGCAGTCTCCGCGCATACTGAAAATGCCATCGGTTACAATGAGTATCCGGCGTCCTTTGCCCAGCGACTTTTTGATTTTTTTTTCCATATCGGCCATATCAAGATGACGGTAGATGTGTTTTTCTTTGGGCCGGGCCAGCCGGATCGCATTGATTATACAATTATGGTTGAGTTCATCACTTATGATAATGGTTTCGCTGTCAATCAGTGGCGTGATTACGCCCATTACTGCGGCATAGGCCGAGCTGAAAATCATGGCGGCCTCACGCTTGTGAAAGGCAGCCAATTTCTTTTCCAGTTCCACATGGGGGCTGTAAGTGCCGCTGATAAAACGCACCGCGCCGGGACCGGCGCCAAATTGTCTGGCCGCGGCTTCTTCGGCTGCAATGACTTCAGCCTCTAAAGACAATCCAAGATAGGAATTGGAATTCAACCTCAAAAATGCTTTCTCTCCATACCCTGCGAGAAAATAGCGCGGACCGTTTTTGCCTTCAGCCGGCTTGATGCCGGTAATCACCTTTTCCTTGCCTTTGCGCAGACCGGTTGCTTTAAGTTCATCGAGTTTTTGTTGCAGCAAATCTTCTAAGGGGGTGACTGTCATGATGGATTCTCCAACATCTGAGATATATTTTGGATTATATCCCGGGTCATCGCTTGCAGATCGTATTCCGGTTTCCAGTCCCATTCTTGCCTGGACGCACTATCATCCATACTGTCCGGCCAGGAGTCGGCTATCGCCTGTCGCAAAGGGTCGATTTGATAATCAATGGCGAAATCAGGTATAAGTTTTTTGATTTCAGAGGCGATGGTTTCGGGGGCAGCGGACATGGCCGTGACGTTAAATGCATTGCGATGCTTGAGTCTGCCGGGATCTGCTTCCATAAGCTCGACGGCTGCTTTTAGTGCATCCGGCATATACATCATGTCCAAATAAGTACCTTCTTTAAGATAGCATGTGTATCTTTTATTCCTGACCGCTTCAAAATAAATCTCAACAGCGTAATCTGTGGTACCGCCACCCGGCGGCGTCTTATAGGAAATCAGTCCGGGATAGCGTACCCCGCGGGTGTCCACCCCAAACCGTTTGAAATAATAGTCGCAGAGCAACTCACCGGCGACCTTGGCAACCCCATAGATGGTGGTGGGGCGCTGAACCGTGTCTTGCGGGGTGTTTTGTAACGGTGTGGAGGGTCCGAAGATGGCTACGGAACTGGGGGTAAACACAGCGCAGCCGTATTCCCTCGCCACTTCCAGGACATTGTAAAGCCCGTTGACGTTTACCTGCCAGCCCAGCTGGAGATTTTTTTCGGCACTGGCCGAAAGCACAGCGGCAAGATGATATATCGTGTCGACCTTGTATTTTTTGACCAGTTCGGCGATGGTATCGATTTGGGTGCAGTCGATATAGTGAAAGGGACCTGATTCGCGCAAAACCGAGTCTGGTTTTTTTATATGACCTGCCGCAATAACGCCAGCACTACCCAGGTTTTCGCGCAACAAGAGAGTTAATTCAGAACCGATCTGTCCCGTAGCGCCGGTTACCAATACTTTTTTCATAGATCTCCTTAGCCAGATCAGAGCCGTGAGAAATAGATAGGATGTCCTCTTATGCGATACTGGGGGGGACCCGCAAGCTGTGGTGCTGTGGGGAGCAATACTGTTGAGTTAAGGTAAATAGCGCTTGTTGTTGAATATCGAATATTAAACAAGGAATGTCGAATTATGAAGTTTAATAAGGTTTTCCATTACTTCGATATTCATTATTCCTTGTTCGAAATTCTGCGGTTCAAAACTGAATGCGCTTAAGTCAACGACATTGGTTGTGGGGAGGGGGAGAGATAAACTCCCCCTTACCC
>JAHIKR010000238.1 GCA_018897415.1 Pseudomonadota bacterium | reverse complement strand
GTGCCTGCTTTGCAGCAAGATATTTTGTAGTTGCTCTGACAATGGCCTTTGCTTTAATTCTGTTTATTCTATTTTTTAAATTCATTACAGCAATAGAAGCTATATCTTCCATCAATTCTGTCTCAAAAATATATGAACAACTGGTACTCAAATTTTCCAGATAAATCTTGCTTTTAGAAATTCGATATCTTCTTTTCTTAAGCTCAGGATAAGCGATCTTGACCACATAATTATCAGGCATTGGAACTGGAAAAAATGCTTCAACTTTTACAGGCCCCAGTCCGTTGTAGTGGATAAAAAATATCTCTGCCAGGCTTTTTTTCTCAATCGGATTAATAAACAAAACGTCATTATATTCATTTTGAATATCCCTAAATTCTTCATGAAAATCTAATTCTTGAGATAATGTAAGCAAGTTCTCAATCAGAAAAACCGGCGAAGATACTCCATAGTTCTTGGAATAGTCATTTTTATATATATCCTTAGCCTTCCGATAGGAGATGTATGCATCATTTATTTCTCCTTCTGCTTCGTAAAGAACGCCCATTAAAAAACGGATAAAGGCATCTTCTCTGTAAACATTTTTTTTGTCATACTCATATCGTGCATTGAGGATATTCAATTTGTTGTCAACCTTTCTGGCTTCTACAAGCGCATCTTCAAGGGAGCCCAAGCCGACATAGTTCATGGCCATAAATAAATTTACCAATGCACTTTCAAAATCTTCCCCTCTATATGGAATGGTATTGTCGTTAATTATAAAAGATGTGATATGTTTTGAAATAGACTTAGTATGCAGCTTATCCATAATGGACTCAGCTTTAGCCAGGCTCTGATTACTTTCTGAATAACGGCAGGCGAAATGAGCGAGAATTCCTTCATCTAAATAATAAATAACAGCATTTAGCTTATCAAAAGCTTTGTTTTTTTTCCTTGATAGATGCCAGGCAGAATCAAATTCCTGATTAAGAAGATATTCATCAACCTTTGCATAATACTTAAGGCTGGGGGCGCATGAGAAAAGCAGAAACCCCGACAGGAGAAGAGAGCATAGAACAATTCTAACATTCTGTCTGATCTTAGGCGAATTCGCCATTTTGAAAAACTACCATGATAATCTTGGTTTCTTAATAAGCTTTTTAATCTTCTTTTCGCCGACCCACGCCTTAACGTTATTGGCCGTGGCAATCAGCTCAAGATTGACTTGATAATACATTATTGCCTTTCCACCAGCTTCATCCCTAACAGTGTTTATTGCTCCAATTAACATGAAATCCGCCCCAACTTCCTCGCCAGGGCCCTTCATAGTATCTTCTGAGGCATGCTTGGCCATATCAAGCCGTTCTTCGCGAATCTGTCCCCGCTCGCCTTTTGAAGCTACAAATTGAACCCGACCTGAATTAATCAAAGCCCTTTCAAGATCTTTAACAAAAGTCTGAACGTTTATATGCTCATGGCTCCGATTCTTTATAAGGCCTACAATAAATGTAGGCACTCTGTTCTTTTTGCTTTTAAATTTTTCCAAGAATGGTTGCTTAAGACAATCCCTAATCATATCCTCGGCAACCAATCTGGAATCAGTATCATTCCAACGGCCACTTATATCAATAATTTTATCAACTTCTATTCTTTCAACCTTTGGTGTTGAGGCGCAACCCGTCAAAAAGGAAGCAATCCCTATAATCATAATCATTAAAATAACTCTATGATGCTTCATTTTTCCTCCTATTTATACAACATGGTAGGACTATCTTTATTAACAACTTAATTGAAGCCAATATAACTATAGACATTCATCAGAAAACGTTTTAACTATCGACGAGTTTTGTTTATAATAATAGATAAATGAAGTATTAGTGTCAATCTAAAAACCTCAGGAGTAATTATAGACATAGATATGATAATTATGCTAAATAATTAATATTTGTTGACAAATCATAAATATGGCTTGGGTTATTTTTACAACAGCCCATAGCTAAATTGTATTTATAAAACAAAGTTATCAGGATATTCTAACAATAATGGAGAATAACTAATGGAAACAAAAGAACAAGTTCTAGAAAAAATCATGTCTCAAGAAAAGCCAAACTGCCCTCACTGCAACCAGGAAATGAGCCTATGGGAAGTTCCGCCAATTACCTTTAGCGACGGGCTTGGATGGGGAGCTCCTTATCTTTATGTATGTTTTAATGATGAATGCCCTTTATATAAAAAAGGTTGGAAAAATATAGAAGAACATTACGGTCACACTGCTTCCTACAGATGCATGTGCTATCCGGGCACAGATCAATTTGAGATTATGCCTGTATTCAGTCCTCATGGTGGCGAAGGTCAGATTATCGATGACCAGGTCCTTATGCAACAGGAAGTTCTTAAAGAGGCCATAAAGAAAGGGTTTTCAATTCTCGCCGGCTGTTATGTGGAAAAAGATGAGGTAAGTGTAGTAAGAATGCTTTTAGATGCTACGGAACCGGCAAGGGTTAGGCTAAAAGCAGCTGAAATGGTTGGGGATATTGGAGGGCTGGATGCAATAGAACCAATCAGGAACGCCAAGTTTGGGAATGAACTTATTCAAAAAGAAGTGGATAAAGCTATAAAAAAAATACACGATAAAAATTTTACAAGGGAATGCCCTTTCTGTGCTGAGACAATCAAGAAAAGGGCAAAGATATGTAAACACTGCGGCAAAGAAGTCGCCGGCCATTAAGGCAATGTTATAATTTTATATATTGCGCTGAACATTTACATTCATTACATCATATGATCGGAAAATAAGTTTTTCCTTTTCAAGTCTTTCAGCCGGCAAAGGAATAAGTTCTGAAGAATTTGATTTCTCTTTTAAATCATCCTTTGATGGAACAGCATTTAAACCCTCGCCAAGCTTTTTGCCGGAAGCAGTATCAAGTACTATCGCGGTCTTTCCGTCTGAAACCACAGAAATAGGGAGCTGATGACTTTCAAGTAGTCTTGAAGCAGCAATAATTTCCCTTTCCCTTGAGCCTAATGAACCTGCTGCACATTTTATTGCCATATATCTTGTCCCATCGACACAGACAACAAGGTCTACCTGCGATTTGTAAGACTCACCTACAACAGAAAATTCTATATCAACATCGACCTCAATATCTTCTTTGGAAAATCCTTTTTCGTTAACCAAAAAGCGTTCAACATCCTGCCTGTTCGCCTCAGCGCCAATGTCCGGCACCATTTCACCTGTAATAAAATCTGTAATCATTTCGTACGATTTTTTTACATCAGCCATAATTATACAAACCCCTCACTATAAAGCTTAACTCGTGTCCAACCAAATAGATTTCCAATTTGTCTGTTCGTATATAATCCCGTTTCCCATAAAAAATAAAGCAAAAGATCACGAACCCGTATATTTTTTTTAATAACTCTTTACGGCTCTCTAACCTTATCAATAGCATTGAAGAAAATTGTCGATACTGTAAGAATTTTAAGATGAATGCATTTAAAACCTTTATTAAACTTGACATTTTTGAAATGAAGGATAAAAATCTCTAATTTATTCAATAGGTAATTTTTATTAGATCAAATTTATTAATCAATAATTAAGCTGATCAGTCTCTTGTAATATGAAACTTAATTTAAACGATATGGCAAGGTGCCTTGATCTTCCTGTTAGCACTGTAGATCGTTGGATACGTCAGGGCAGAATACCGATACATAGAAGCGGAAATGGTTGTATATTTAATAAGTCTATTCTTGAAAAATGGGCATTTAATCACGGTTTGCCATTTTCTCTGCCAAATGGAGAAAGAAAAAAAGAACAGAAATTCAGGCTGACAAATCTTCTGCCGGCAATGCAACTTGGGGGAGTTTTTCATGATATTAAGGGAGATGATGTTGAATCAGTTCTTAAGTCGGCGGTGGATAAAGCGCCCATTTTATCAACAAATAAAGAAGAGCTATATGAAAGGCTGCTCGAAAGAGAAGCTTTAACATCAACAGGTATTGGCAAGGGTGTTGCTATCCCTCATCCACGAGCTCCTCTGGCGGAAGAAATAGACAATTCTTTAATAACCACGTGTTTCCTTGAAAAGTCGATAGACTTTGAAGCCGTTGATGATAAGCCGGTGTTTGTTATATTCATGCTATTAAGCACATCCATAAAAAATCACCTCCATCTTCTTTCAAGGCTTGCTTTTTGTGTGCGTGATGACTCATTTGTCGAATTTTTGAGAACATATCCGGATAGTTCTTCGCTTTTATCTAAAATAGCTGACTGTGAAAATCTACTCGACAAAGCGGACAATTAGGTATTGAAAATATGCGCATTTTAAGACTTTGGCGTAATCCTTCAAGCTGGAAAATTTTTCGTTTGGATGACCGTCTTCTTCTCATTTTGATTGCTGTTATTGTAGGTACCTTCAGCGGTTTGGCGGCAGTTGCGCTTAATCGGTCTCTTATTGCCATGTTTGAATGGCTTCATCATTTTCGTCATTATTGGTGGTCATTTATTATGCCTGCGATTGGTGCGGCTCTTTCTGCTTTGTTTCTGGACAAAATAGTAAAAGAAGGTGCCGGACATGGTGTGCCTGAAGTGATTTACAGCGTATCGCGTTATGGCGGCTTAATGAG
>JAHIKR010000237.1 GCA_018897415.1 Pseudomonadota bacterium | reverse complement strand
TCGCTCTCGCTCAGGCGAGGCGGGCGGGGTGCCGTTCACGCAAGTCTGAGTAACTATATTTTGCTGTTTTTAAAAAACATTTATCTCATCTTCCGTGCCTATTTAAAACATTTGATAAATAAAAAGGGTGCGAAACTTGAGTATTAACAGTTCATGAAAACTTGACAAATTATTAAGGATATGGGAATCGTTGAACCGCTATGTTAAAAGAGAATATGAAAAATGAAAAAGAAGAAAAAATCCTATTTGTAGATGATGAAGAAAGTATTCTGGATATAGCAAGTGAATATTTTCAACATAAAGGATATCAGGTGCTTACTGCAAAAAACGGCCTTGAGGCAGTAAAAATTTTAGGAGACAAAAATATTGACTGCTGTTTCACCGATATTAATATGCCTGAAATGGACGGTCTTGAACTAGCTGAACATATAAGGAAAACTGATAATACTATACCTGTAATTATTATGACCGGTTATCCTTCCTTAGACAATACGATCAGAACCCTTAAAAACGGCGTTGTAGATTTTTTGATCAAGCCGGTTAATCTTAATCAGATGGAGGTTTGTCTCAAGCGCGTTTTACGTGAACGACAGTTGTTTGTAGAAAACATAATTTTAAAGAAAGAAATGGAAGGTAAAGAACAGCTTGAAAGATTAAACAGAGAATTGCTTTATAAAGTTGAAGAACTAAATATTTTAAATAAGATAATGAGCGATTTTACAATTACCAGCTCAAGCTCCGATGTATTCAAGCGCTTAGTAGATATAACAATAAAGATCATACATGCTGATGAGGCGAGGTTTTATATAATCAATAAAGCTGTAAAAAGACCGTTTGAAGTTACTGCTGCTATATCAATCCCTAACAAGGCTAATAAAAGGTCTGCCGACACAGATAAAGCCGTCGAAAAGTTGATAATAGAGACTGTATCAGATGAAGTGCCGTTGTTGATTTCCGAAAACAAAGGAGCAAGGGGTTTACCTAAAGATATATTATCATTTATGGCGGTGCCGCTGGCAATCAGAGAAAAAGTATTTGGTGTTCTGACTGCATGCATAAAAAAATCCGATATTCGTTTTACTGAAAAGGATTTATATTATCTATCATTTATGACGAACAAAGCAGCCTATGTTATTGAAAATCTTGCTCTTTATGAGAATATTTACGAAAATTTGTTCTCAACTCTCTATGCATTTGTAAAAGCTATAGAGGCAAGAGATCCATATACCCAGCAGCACTCAAACAGAGTGACCGATATAGCGATCGTTATAGGAAAAGAGATGGGCTGCACTTCAGAGGAATTGGACATTCTCAATTTTGCTGGACATCTTCACGACATTGGAAAGATAGGAATAAGGGACGCCATCCTGCTTAAACCATCAAGTTATACGGAAGAAGAATATAATATTATCAAGGAGCATCCAATTATCGGCGCAAGCATAGTAGGACAGCTTGGATTGCTGGACAGTGAAAAACAGATAATAAAATGCCATCATGAAGGCTTTGATGGAACAGGGTATCCTAATGGTTTAAAAAAAGAAGAAATTCCATTACTTGCACGCATACTTTCTGTTGCCGATGTTTATGATGCCATATCTTCTGATAGAGCTTACCGAAAAAAAATGGAGAAAAACAAGGTAATAAAGCTAATTAAAGAAGGAAGAGGCACCCAATTTGATCCAGATGTTGTAGATACTTTTTTAAAACTCTATGATGATGGAGTCATTGAAAAAATTATATAATAACCCTTTTTCCATTATAGACACAAACAAATAACATATCAAACCCAAGCTCAACTTGGCAAAAAAAGGAGCTGTTTTGAAACCGCCTCTAAGGAATGTTTACAAAGGAAGAAATCTGCTTGAGAGTTTCTTCAACATACCAATTTACTCTTGCATTGCTTGACAGGACCATATCAAGCTGCCTGGTATGCATTACAAGATGACCTAAAATTTTCAGTCTATCTTCTAAATAATTTTCTTTATGTCCTTCCAGCCATGCGAAAACCAGATCATCTTTTACCTCGACCCAAAAATCAAACTTCTCTAGAATGATTTTAATTAAGTCTGCCCTTCTTGCTTTACGGACATGGTCAGCTCCACCCCCGTTAAAACTGAAGCACAGGTAATTATCCTCCGACTTTTGGCCAAAAGAAGCCTCAACAGTGGAAAAATGAAATCCGAATCGCGAACTTAAGTGGCAGAAACTTCTGGAAATAATAAAGTAATTCCGTACAGCATAACGCGGACGCATCCCAGGTACAAGGCTTCTGTCCATCGTCGCTGAAAACACTACTGAAAGGAAACCTTTTGTATCTATTGGCGGACTTTTCCAGGGCACTGCAGTTATTCCCTCCCATAAAGTCAACATGGGAGCCGATCTGATATCTTCAAGTCTGACAACATCTCCTTCAACTCCTTTTTTAAAACCTCCATCCAGATCAACAACCCACCATTGCATTGGAATATCAATAACCAATCTCTTGGCTATCTTTTCCGGACAAAATGCCTCCTTTTTTCTGCAGTCAAAAAATTCGCGCGAAGACATCTCATAAGCAAAACATGAAATATCTCGTATGGTCTGACATTCTTTTAAAGTATAATTATGTGAATTTGCGTTCAAATTTAATCGGGTATTATATTTAAGCAGATTTGCTAATATAATACTGGACGAGCTTGTCTTATCTACTCCTTCGTTCTCAGACTCTGTTTTAACTGTTTCATCAAAGGTATCAGAGAGTTTTGCCAATTCATTGTTCATGTTTGCCAATAAATTTTCAAGCAAATCAATAAGTTTTTCATACCGATTATCGCTTAAATAATTTAAGTTCTCGACAATCTTGTACATATTAGATGATATATTTTTACAATTAGACTCGATGAGTGAAATGTCAAAACCGCGATTTTCCAAATAGGTATGCTCCATATTATCTATTATATCTGATACTTCATAGTATGCCCTTAAAATAGTTTTAAAGTTCACACTTTTTCCTGTAACAGTGCGGCAAATATCATCAATCGAAATTGCTTGTTCTAAATTCGAATCTCCGCTTTTTTGCCGCATACTTAAAAATTTTTTTATTCCAAACATAATGAACTCGTAAAAATCAAAATTTAGACGGCAAAGTAAAAAGCTTCAGTTTCAAGGCGCGCAAATATTGAGGAAAGAGACGTACTTATAGCTACGTCGCAATGACGAAGGATGCAGCGCAACACAGAAAATGGACTTTTTACGAAGCCGTCAAGCATAAACTAATAAATTCCGATGGCATTGGGTACATAATAGCTATCAACAATATAGATATAATGTATTATCATTGTCAATGACAACACCCCTAAATTTTAAACAAATTGCAATCACTAAATTTATTCTCCGATGTTTCCCTTGCATTATAAGAGTTTTCAATTATAATTCAAAAATATCTCGTAACCGCGAACTGTGAACCTGACAACCTGAGTAGTTACAAATGAATTTAAAAAACAAACTCAAGCTAAACAAAGCCGCCTTAATTATTTCCTGGTTCATAGGCTTCTTGTGTTTTATCTTAACGCTTATGATAAGTATTCAAAAAACCCATGTCAGCACTAACAGCCTATTCTGGATTCAAGGTACAGGTATTGTTGCTCTACTGATAGGAATGGCCGGGGCTTTATTTTATGATCAATGGCGCTTCCGCATCCTTCAAAATCAGATTTCATCTCAGTCAAAAGAACTCAAGCGATGCGAAGAAAGATACAGAAGCCTTGTGGAAAGTGCTGAAGATTTTATATTTACAGTTGATGACTCAGGCCGTTTCCGGTCATTAAACAGCTTTACCGCTGCTTTTTTCGGTGGCACTCCTTCCCAATTTATTGGTCAGCCTCTGTCAAACCTTTTTTCAAAAGAAGTCGCCGAAAAACAGCTTGGCATTATTAAGCATGTTTTCAAGGTCGGTAAAAGCGTCCGTGATGACTTTATGGTAATAACAGGAGAACATCAGGTTTTACTTAACGCTAATTTTATGCCTCATAAAGATGAAAAAGGAAATGTGCGATCTGTTCTTTGTATTGCAAAAGATATAACTGAAAGTAAGAAACTAGAAAAACAGCTTGTTAATACCGAAAAACTAGCCTCCATGGGCACCTTAGCTGCAGGGGTTGCCCACGAAATTAATAACCCACTGGGTATTATCCTGGGATTTACCGACCTTCTCCTGGAAAAATGTGAAAAAAACAGCCAGAGTTATGAGGACCTAAAAACAATTGAACGCCACAGCTTTCATTGCAAGGCAGTAGTAGAAAACCTGCTGAAATTTGCCCGTCATGGGGAAGGCCTTTATGAATACTGTGATATCAATGAAGCTATCAGAAATATCATGGACGTAGTTAAACACTCATTGGACATGAACGATATTGAACTTCGATTAAATCTTGCGTCTGATCTTCCTGAAGTTAAAGGTGATTTGCGACAAATGCAGCAGGTAATACTAAACCTGATCAATAATGCAGCGGCTGCAATGAAAAATGGAGGTATTTTGTGGATAAGTTCGGCCTTTTATGCTAATGATGAAAAAGTAGTTGTAGTTGTTCGCGATAATGGACATGGCATCCCGCCTGAATATATGGATAAAATTTTTGATCCATTTTTTACAACAAAGAGTGAAGGAGAAGGCACAGGTTTAGGCCTTTCTGTAAGTCACGGAATTATAACTAAATATGAGGGGGCAATTTCCTGTGAGAGTAATACAGCTAACTCCAGTAACAACCCCAAAGGAACCACTTTTATAATTACACTCAGGGTTAGGGATAAGGGCTAATTATGGATGGAAGAATTTTAATAGTTGACGATGAAAAGGATATGCTTGTCCT
>JAHIKR010000022.1 GCA_018897415.1 Pseudomonadota bacterium | reverse complement strand
CCTTAGTTGTATCCTCAGCCTTAATCATGGCCGCAGCCTTGGTCATCGACATAACCTTAGTTGTATCCTCAGCCTTAATCATGGCCGCAGCCTTGGTCATCGACATAACCTTAGTTGTATCCTCAGCCTTAATCGTGGCCGCAGCCTTGGTCATCGACATAACCTTAGTTGTATCCTCAGCCTTAATCTTAGCTTTCGCAGCAGACTCCTTCATGGAAACCATTTCTTTTTCAATTTCAATAAGTGCGAGACTTTCCTGTGCTTTCGCCACAGCCTTCGCTTTTGCCGCAGACTCCTTCATGGGAATCATTTCTTTTTCAATTTCAATGAGTGAGAGATTCATCTGCGAACTTGCTGCTTCTTCCTGCCTTTTGATATTTTCTTGACTCTTGATGTCCTGTGTAAAGGGGGTGTTCGTGAAAGGTAGCTGGGCCAAAATCATGAAGCAACCGGTCACAACAGTGACTATCAACCAAGATAAGGAGAAAAATGGTTTTCTGAAATTGAGCACCCAGTAGAACAGGATAAGGGCAAAGCACAGGATGCAGGAAACCAAAGCCACCTGGTTCCAGTAAGGCCGTGGTGCCCAGATTAAAAAAGAACCGGAGAAAGTCAGAATGAATGCATAGGAAATATTCTGCCATTTCTTTTGCATTACACCTTTTATCAGGAGCAGCCAGGCAGTCAAAATCAATAGATTCCCCAGGATATAGGTGCCATCCCGATGAATCTGTGCCGTCCATTCCAGGGAAGCTGGATTAATAATGAATAAGATAGCGCCGCATGCTGCTGCAAGGCGGTTCTTCATAAAAGAAGTTAATAAAAAAAATACAAGGCACCCTGCTGTAGCGTGGATGACTGCATTGAAGGGGATCATGGAATAGGCCTCTGGTTTCCATAGATAATAAAAGATGGAGGCGACGCCTGCAGGGTATTGCCCACAGGGACGCAATTCCCAAACTTCCCATCCTTTTTCTGCAATCTCAAGGGCTTTCTGGGCGGCGATATGATGAAATGCGGCGGTATCAGGAACGAATAAGCCCTTTGCAAAGAAAACTTCGGGGAACACATGAGGCAGGATGAACTGGACAATGATGGCCATGGAGGATGTATAGATAAAAAATATGATCCAGAGGCCCCACCATGTCGTGAAGAGCCGCCTTATGGTTTCAATAGGGATGCGATATTTCATAATAAAGTGTTCAAAGGTTCAGAGTTCACCGTTCAGGGTTACCTGATATCAAATCTTCCAGTCATTAAGAAACTGACGGAACCTGGAACAAGGGGCCTGGATAGCAGATCTGTTCTTCCGGTGAAGCTGATCGAAGTCAAGTTGTTTAAACTTTTCAAAATACTTTTGATAGTCGACGTATTCCTGAATGTTTTCGGTATGATCATACAAATGAAGCTGCCATTTTGACGCCATTATCTCCTGTAATGTTGCCCATTTGTTTGCCTCGTTAAAAAAGAAAGTGCGTCGGTAGACGTCGCATACGTGCCAGTAATTATCATAGTAAACTGCAGCAATCCATATAGAATCCGCGGATCCCTCACAATTCAGAAGAAAAGCCTTCAGCCCCGCATAATTGGCAAGGGTGGCGAAGACATCCGCCAGTTGATCTTCCATACCGTAACCACGGACGATGATATGCCAGACATGATCGTCAATCACGGGCAATTGGGACGGCTGTCTGGCAATATTACTGACCGTCCATTGAAAAAGGGCCTCGACCTTTTGCTGGTTATCCATATCATGAGACACAATCCGGCCCGCAAGCCATCGATAATGGAGGTGGCGGTCAAAAAAGCCGAAAAGCTTGAGGTATAAAGGAATGGGAATGGTCTGCACCCTGTCATTGATACCCTGCCGGGTCATCGTTTCTATATTGAGGCCCCACCCCCCCAAAGCAATGATGCAGATAAAGAGAAAAACCGCCTTCCAAAGGGTTTTTCTCTTTATGGATATTCTTTTCTTCTCAGCCATGCTCCCGACCAGTGCGTTACGTTTTCGGTTAAAGGACTTTCGTTGAAAGGCCACGGCGGCTTCTCTCCGATAAACTCGGGATGCTGCCGCAGAAATTCTTCCGCCGCTGTCCCCGGGTTATCCCTTATCCAATCGGGATTTCCCCGTGGAACATCATACAGATCTTTCAGAGAATAACGCCTAATTATCTTTTAAATTAAAACAATAAAACTCGTACTCTCCCTCTTCTATGATTATGGATGCAGGCAATTCGGCTATAAAATTGTCTGGCAGGAATTCCTTCATTGTCAAAAGATATTTTACGTTATATCGATTAATAATCTCATTTACTGGCAAAAGGAATCGCGGAAATGTTGGTTCAATCAACTTAAATCCATAACCATGCGCACCATATAATACAGGATGACCCGTTTTATAGGCCGTTACATCATACCATTTTGCAGGCAGGCACATAACGACTCCCTTGGGGAGTTTGCTCAATTTTTGTAAAATGTTATCAAAATTCTGATTCACGCGCATTTCTTTGTCAGCCATTAGTTTTCGATAAAAAATCAAAACACCAGCTATATTTAGAACAATAGCCAGGAGGCTGAAGTACATAGTAAATGCAGGGATTTTTGAGTAGCAGAATGTAATCCCGATAAGCAGGCTTGAAAGAAGGGACGTGTTATAGGTGTATAAGTAACCTGCACCCAGGCACTTGAGTGACGAAACGTATGTTGTTATCAAAGCAAATATGCAGGCGAGGAGAAGCCAGACAATAATATAGGATGGGTATAGAAGTAATGGCGAATCCATGTGCAAACGCTCATAGATAAGTAAACAGGCGATCCATGCTGAAGGATTGAATCCGAATAGCCAGAAGGCATGCTTAAATAGGCCCTTAAAGCCCTTCAGATGCAGTTTGTTCGGCCTTTCGTACTTTCCACCTCCATAAATCGGGGATTCCCGGATAGAATCGGCCCCTATCCAGCGCCAATTTCGGTTCCAGAAACTTATAATATCCCAGTGTGCCCGAAGAATTTTCCAGTAAAAGCCTTTACTTAAAATCATTGCTGCCGCCATGGATCCTGGTATCAAGAGTAAAAAAAGCCAATCTCTATAAATTATCGAGCAGCAGAGCGCTATAAACCAAAACAACTGCGTTGTCATCTTATGAGTCAGCAAGATTAAACCGGATAGGAATAGAACGAAAATCCAAACCCAAAAAGGCGCATGGTAGTTGTATATAAAGAGCAGCATAATTAACATACTATCAAGGAATAACGCCCCTAATCCCCGTGGATTTAATTGTATGTTGTAGAATATCTGGATGGGGGCTGTCGCATATATTATTCCTGCAATCGCAATGCTTGCTAAGCTGCCGCCACATTCATAATGGGTTATTAATATTAATAGTAACATCCGAATCATATCTATTATAATTGCAATGATATGACTCCAACGATCAAAAAAGCCGGAAGATAATTTTGCCATTAATAAAGGGAAGAAAGGTGGATACCATTGATGCTGGTCGAAAATGTATTGTGGCAAAACCGGAGGAAAAATCCTGTTGCGTCTGTATTCTTCAATATAGGCTTTCCAAAACCAATGATCTACACCTAGTCCTTTGGCAGAGATATAATGTGGTAAAAAGCGAAGGATGACGGCTACAGTTGCTAATGTGATGACAAGTAGGATCAACATTTTGTTGATTTGGATGTGTTGGGGACTAATGCCCGTGATAAAAAGAGGCCGATAGGATATAGGCGGCCAGAAAAAATGACATATAGTAAATCGGGATTTATAATTTTAAATTGACGAAATACTATAAATAAAAGAATCATCGATACCACTAACCAAAGAATTCTGAATAATAATTCAGGGCCCATGACAACCTGACCAACACCAATAAAAATATTAAGTGCGAAAAGAATGCTCATCTTTAAAAAAGGAACACCAACGTAATAGTGCTGGTCAAAAATATAAAGAAGGTGGCCTATACCATAGGAAACTATTGTACCGATAGCAGCACCTATAACTCCAATACGAGGGATAAGAAATATCGATATCCCCACATTGATTAGGGCTATGAGTGTTGAATATATAAACGACACCTGCAGCCGTTTTTGAAGATTGAACAATGGGGAGTAGAGGGCACCTATGACCGATGTTGGTATAGTGACACAAAGCATGAGTAGAATAGGCAAGGAATTTCTGAAGGGCTCACCCATAATCAAAATAAATACCGTTGGAAGAACGGTGATTATCCCTATAATAAAGAGGGACCAAAGACAAAACATTGTTGGAATCACATTTTCCAAATAAAAAGAGGCGGCTTCCTCGGTCTCGGCATTCTTGGCAATCAACCTTGGAAGAATTATAGTGGTTAAAGCTCCGCTTAAAGTAAGAAGCCCCAACATGGTTTGGTATGCAGAGCTAAAGAGACCAAGTTCATAAATAGAAGTGTAACTCTGCAAGATTATATAGTCTCCCCAGTCAGAGACATAACCTACAACAAAGGTAGGCAATAATGGCCATGCGAAACGAACGTGCTGCATCACACCTTGAAACGTTGGCCATCTCCATTTGGGAATCCCATATATAAGGACTCGGATCAAGGCGTTTCCCCATACAATACCTGAAATTACAGCCAGACCTATAACAATGAGTAGCAAATCCCTGCTACCTGATTGTGACATTACGTATAAAGTTAAAAGGAAACCTGATGAAATGCTACTTACAATAGGCATATTCACCGCAATCTTATTTATATTTCCAGTGGCCTGTAATGTCGTTCGTGCTTCAAAGGTTAACCAAATGCTGCCTGTATAGAACAAAACAACCCACCAAAAATTCTTGTCAACTGAAAAAAATCGATAAAGCCAATCCATTGGCTGAATCTTAAGCAAAATTATGCTCAACAGAAATCCACTTAATATCAGTGGAATACGGCTACTATAAGTCATACTGAGTGATTTCGATCTTGTCCATTCTTCACACCCAAACCTTAGATTCGCTGCGTGAGTCCAATTTAACAGTATGCTATGCATTAACGTGGCCGCTGCAACAATCATTGACCATTGGCCGAAGCCTTGTGGGCCTAAAATCCTCCCGATTAATGCGGTATTTATGAGAATTAGTACAAAGCTTATACTCCTACCAAATGTCAGCGAGAAAAAATCATATAAATCCTTATTCATACATCTCACCATCCGGCTTCCTCAGGCGCAAAAGCCAGTATGCCCTGCGTTCCGCGGGCGTGATAGACTCAATCCAAGTGCCAAAATCTGCAATATCAAAGCATCTGGATAAACATTGTTTTCGAATAAAATTTATAAATCTCGGGAAAATCGGCGAATAAAAACCTTCATAAGAAGTATCTATTTCAATGAAACCCGATTCCAGAGCTATTTTTTTTATGGTTTCAAGGGAGTATAGCTTGCCAATCAAACGTTGCGTCAGGGATATTCCGCAACCCATCTGATTCGCTTCTAAGAGGATCCAATAACCACCAGGCTTTAGAATACGAAAGACCTCTTGCGCATGGGAGATAAGTTTATTCTCGGACAAATAATGTATAACCTGTACATTTAGCACAAGGGAAAAAGAAGAATTGCGCCACGGAAACTTATTGTAAGGCGGAGGTACAACTTGAAACAGATTCTGCTTTAGCATCTTCCACCAAGGGTGAGGGCTGATATCTTGCCCAATAACTCTGTATCCAAGCTGTGCAGTTAGAGCCACATTACGTCCACGTCCGCAACCATGATCAAGGATAAAATCTCCCGGGTTAAGATTTAAACCTTCAAAATAGTGGCGGTTCCAGCGGTCAGCTAAATTCGAATCAAAAAGCGTTCTTTTATAATATTGGTTAACATTCCAATCTGTGAGCAATCTGAGAGGAGAAAGGCGGCATGACAAAGGATTTAACTGATTTAAGAGTTTCCCCCAAAAATCCCGCCATCGAAATACATCAATATTTTTATTAGTGTCAATCCATGAAATTATGTGTTTTTTCCTCTCCCAATGACAACCGCATGATAAACAATGCCCCTGCAATTCCTCAGCCTGCAAAGCAATATTCAGTTCGACACCACATTTAGGACAGGATAAGAGATCAGACCACCATGAAGGAATAATAGCATCTTCATCTTCAAAGATATTGCATTTATTTTTCATCAGCTTACTGAATTATTTGCCAGACGATAGACTTCGTTCAGCGGTTTAACTGTAATCTTTAATTCATTAATTATATCTAATACACACTTAAAGGAATCAAATGAACCGTGCTTGCGAAAAGTTGCAATATGGGCATGTGCGGGGTGAAAATTAATAGTGAAAACACGCTGAGGCACTTCTTTGATCTTATAATCAAGCATTTGCGACAACAAGGACGGTTCTATTTCCATCATGCTTGTAGATTCCCAGCCGTTAAGTATTTTTCCGCCCATTGCCGCATGGGAAATCCTGAAAGGATACCAT
>JAHIKR010000236.1 GCA_018897415.1 Pseudomonadota bacterium | reverse complement strand
TCTCTTTATGGGATTCAGTCTCTATCAAAGCATTGTCTCCTACACAGACTCCTCTATGAATCAAATTGCAGAGTTTTCAAACCGGTTGCTGGAAAATACATACAGCGCCATGAAGTTTCCCATGTCAATAGGAGACGAAAAGACTGTAGAAGAACAGCTAAAGGGCATTAAAAAGCACATGACCGGCGTTCAGGTCTATATTACCGACTTTAATCAGGATATTATTTATGCGTCAGAAGAAGGGTTTATTCACAGTAATATGAAAAACCATCTCAATCATGACGATTCACGCAATGCCCTTGGAGAGACTCTGTTAACAGGCAAAGCACCTGACACATCCTTTCAAGACGAGATAAGAGATGAACCTTTTCTGGTTACCATAAAACCTATCCTCAATGAATCAGCCTGCCATCACTGCCATGGAGCCAAAAGAAAAGTATTAGGCACCATGGTAGTAAAACAGACTCTCAAAAATGTGCTTGCCTCAATCAGCCATACCAGGAACCAGTTAATTATTGAATTCACGATAGCTCTTGTAGGGCTGGTGGTATTAATGAATTTTCTTTTTTCCGGGTTGGTTACAAAACGTATTCAGCGATTAAGGGAGAAAACCGAACAGGTTGCTGCAGGCGATGTCACAGTAAAAGCCAAGGATGATTATGAAGATTCGATTGGGCACTTAGCCCACAATTTCAACCAGATGGTCAAAAGCATACGTGACCGTATAGAATACGCTAACAGCCTCAAGCTTGGGATAGTAGATCCTTTCTTTATGGTTGATCCGGACATGAAAGTAACCTTCATTAACGAAAATGCTGCTCGCGTAACAGGCCTTGCTCCGGAAAATATCATAGGCAGGCCATGCCACGAAGTTTTCAACAGCACCGCATGCGAAAAAGACTGCCCTGTCAAAAAAGCGCTGCGAACAGGTGAACTCAGCGAAGCAGTAAAGATGACTCTAACAGACAGAAAAGGAAAAGAAATTCCTGTTGTGTCTATTTCTTCTATATTGAAAGATTCATCAGGTAAAGTTCTGGGAGCATTTGAGATAATTCGTGATGTTAGTGCAGAGGTGGAAGCTGAAAAAAGTCTTCAGAAAGCATATGTCCGGGAAGGAGAAGCCAAAAAAGGTTTGGAAAACAAAGTTAAGGACCTTTCTGAAATGCTCGAACGCGTTGGGCAGGGCGATTTTACAATACGAGGCGTTGTTTCAGGCACAGAGGATGCCATGGACGTGCTTACCAGCAGGATGAATGAAACGCTGGATGCAATAGTGAACCTGATAACTCAGGTTAAGAATCATATCATTCCTGTTATCAAGGGAATCCTGCAAATTTCCCATGGCAACCAGAGTCTTTCCCAGCGCACACAGCAACAAGCATCAGCCATGGAAGAAATAAGCGCCACACTTGAACAGCTTGTAACCAACATAGCTGAAAACTTGAAAAATACCAGGCATGCTGACACACTGTCAAAAGAAGCGGTAAACGTGGCTCAGGAAGGGGTAAGTCAGGTTGAAAAAACAGCCCATGCAATGGTGGAAATGTCAAACGCGAGCCAAAAGATCGTTGAAATGATGGAGCTGATAAATGAAATAACCTTTCAGACAAATCTGCTGTCAATTAATGCTGCTGTTGAGGCGGCAAGGGCTGGAGAACAAGGACGTGGTTTTGCTGTAGTAGCAAGTGAAGTACGAGATCTTGCAAAAAGAAGCGGATCTGCTGCTAAGGATATTCAAGCATTGGTCAGGGAAATCATGGGCAAGGTAACAACATCCGGACAATGGGTTGATGAACTGAAAAATGGTTTGACCAAGATTGTAAATACTTCTCAACAGGTTTCAGATGCACTTGGAGAAGTTAGACAAGGGACAGATGAAAGTTCAAAAGGGATCGAACAAATTAGCCAGGGAACCCAGGATCTGAGTGATGTAAATGAAAAGAACGCCTATTTTGTGGATGAGATTGCTCAGGAAACTCAGAAGCTCACCGAAAAGGCGGAGCAGCTTCATAATATAGTAGGGGTATTTATTCTTGGGGACAAGGAGGAAATTAAGAAAGAAAAAGATTTGAAAGCAGATTTTTTTAAATTTCCTGACTTGAAGGATCGTCGTGAATCCAAAACTATTGCCACCCCCCTGCAAGAAGATCTGCTGAGCAAACCACCTGTTGATGATATTGATGACGATTTGTTAGAAAAAGAATTTGAAGAAGGATTTGAGGAATTCTAATGGCTGGGACCCAATACGTTGTCTTTTCGATTAACCAGCAGTTTTTTGGGATTGAACTCTTTAAAATAAGAGAAGTTCTAAGTTACCGAAAAATAACCCCCCTGCCCAAAACAGAAGGGTTTATCAAGGGCATTATAACTCTTCGGGGAGCCATTATTCCTGTTTTTGATCTGCGTGAAAAATTCAACATGCCCACAGCAGAATACACGCAGTTTCATGTGATCATTGTAGTAGAAATCTCAGGGAGGATAACGGGTGTTATTGTTGATGACATCTCAGATGTACTTGAAATTTTTCCTGAAGAATTTCAAACAACAGGCAATCTTCCATCTAACGTTCGGCGTGAATATCTAAAGGGAGTCGGGAAAAAGGACGATAAGATGATAATTCTTTTGGATATGGACCATCTGTTAAGCCATGAAGAACTCGAATTGGCTGATGCCACATAAAGTACTCCCACCGTTTTCCAAAAAAGATTTTAATCTCATACAAAGACTTGTGAAGAGTAAGGTTGGAATTCTTATTAGGCCGAGGAAACAAAACATTCTTGGCGTGAAATTGGCTTCCAGGCTGCGGCAATTAGGCTTGACATCTTATTTAGCCTACTACCGTTACCTCCTAAAGCCCGAAGGGATAAAGGAGTTACGGCACCTTGTAAACACCGTTACTATTGATACAACGGAGTTTTTCAGGGGGGAACAACAGTTTAAATTTTTGCGTGAACACATCCTTCCTGAATTGATCCAGCAAAAAAATAAAAAAAAACGTATCAGGATTTGGTCATCAGGATGTTCCACCGGACAGGAGCCTTACAGTATAGCTATGCTTGCAAATGAAATGGCTGGCATTGATATGTCTTGGGATATCAAGATATTGGCTACAGATATTAACACAGATTCCCTTAAGATCGCTTGTTTAGGACGGTATTCCAAAAAGCAGGTTAAAGATATTCCATCCAAATACTTGAAAAAGTACTTTCGCAAAGAACTGGTTGGAGAAAAAGAGATCTTTCAGATAAAGGAAGTCCTTAAAAAAAAAATTATATTTCGAAGACTCAATCTGTTGATGTCTATTAACAGGATTAAAGGCCCTATTGATATGATTTTTT
>JAHIKR010000021.1 GCA_018897415.1 Pseudomonadota bacterium | reverse complement strand
TAAAATTAGATCGAATTGCCATATCATTTTGTTTTCTCCTTTGTCCATGGAACAACCCCTGCGTCAAGCCCTCCTTTAGTAATTGCATGGGTAGCTGTGGGGTTGGCCAAAAAGATGAATATCGCAATAAAAACAACCTTTATGCTCGTTAATATGCTTCCCAATTCTAACCCATCATTTAAATTAAATAGTGCAATCCCTATAACGACTAAAAAAGCGCCAAGCGTATCACCTTTTCCAGTGGCGTGCATTCTTGCATAAAAGTCGGGAAATCGTATAAGCCCGACAGTTGCACCAAAAAAGAAGAAAGTTCCGCCAATTATAAACAACATGGAAACAATGGACATAATAGACATTTATGAAATTCCTTTCTCCTTAAGGTATTTAGAACCAGGAATAATGCTTTTCCTTACTCTGAAAAATTTTGCTGCACCAAGCGTGGCAATAAAATTTAGAAGCGCATAACTTATTGAAATATCGACAAACATCTCTAATCTTCCAAATATCATTCCCATAAGAAGGAGTATTGCTGTCGTTTTATTGCCGATAGCTCCTACAGCAATGATTCTGTCTAAAATGGTTGGACCACCTACTACCCTGTAAAGACAGATTAGCGTTAATAACCCTAATATGACACCTATGGTGATAAAAAAGGTATCCATATTTTTTAATCCTCCGAAAATATATGAGCGACTCTTCTTTCCATCTCGCCTGTCATCAAATCATCATCAACCGCCTGGCTCAAGGCATGAACAACGAATTCATCATCTATAATATCAGCAGTAATAGTACCTGGAGTAAGTGTAATGGAGTTGCCAAATGTAACTTTTGAGATATCTTTTTTTATCTTTACTTTGAATCTCATAAGGTGGGGATCAATAAGGTCATACATATTCGGGCTCAAGGCAAGGCGAACAACATGAAGATTCGCCAGTATGATTTGGTAGATGAGCCACGGTATGTATAATATAAATCGTACGACTTCTTTTATTTTTCCCCCAGATTTAATGTTCTTAAATAATAAATCGTGAGACATATAGGATACAAAAAGACAGGAGATAACTCCCAATGCGGCGTGAAAAATGTCAAATTTTCCTGCCATTACCATCCAGTACACAAACAGGATAATAAAAGTAACAAAGAAGCTCATAATGCACCTTAAATACTAAGTAACTTTATTAATGACAGTTTGTAATTGAAATTGATACTGATAGTCTAACTCAGATCAATGTTGCAAAAAACTCTTCGCATATACAATAGCAACACAAAATATGTCAAGGATTTTTTTCTTGAATAAGTGTATTCTCAATCACCAAATAATTAATTATTGACTTGCCAAATACCCTTGTCTGGCGGCTTTATGGCAATATTATTGACGAGCTGACATGTTTGTATTATTTACAAAGACTACTTATCATGATATTTGATTATTTCGAAGTCATCGTTTATGCCCTTATCAAGATCATGATATATATCTGAGCTAAAACTGTTTTTAGAAATATCTAATTTCAAAGGTAAAAAATGAACACAGAACGCGAAAAGATCGAATTTGATGTGCTGTTTATTGGAGGTGGCCCTGCAAACCTTGCAGGCGCAATAAGATTGATGCAGATTGCAAAAGAAAAAAATATAAATCTTGAGGTGGCTCTCATTGAAAAAGGATCGGATATTGGATCAAATGCCTTGAGTGGTGCTGTCTTAAATCCCATTGCATTAAAAGAGCTTGTACCTGATTTTCTGAAAAGAAATTGTCCAATTGAAAAAACGGTAAGGGATGACGAATTTTACTTCCTAACAAAGAATAAACATTATCATCTACCTCTTATACCAAGATACATGCATAACAAAAATTTCTTTATTATTAGTCTATCTAAATTTACAAAGTGGCTTGCCGGGATAGCAGAAGAACTTGGAGTAAATATATTCCCCGGTTTTGCTGGGAAAGAAATTCTTTATGCTTTAGATCAAAAAACAATAACCGGCGTTCGCACAGGCGATAAAGGACTTGGAAAGGACGGCGCCCCAAAAGGCAATTTTGAACCAGGAATAGATTTATTGGCTAAAGTTAGTGTTTTGGGTGAGGGTTCAAAGGGAAGCCTTATCAGAGATATTGCGGAAAAGCTTGATATATTTTCCGGGAAGATGCCGCAGGTTTTTGAAACTGGGATCAAAGAAGTTATCCAGCTTCCTGAAAAAAACTATTTCACAACCAGCAAAGGCAACGATATTCATACTTGCGGTTATCCATTAGGTCTTAATACACCGGGTGGTGGATTTATATATGAAATGAAAGACAATAAGGTTTCCATAGGATTTCTTACAGGACTATCCTACAGAGACCCGATGCTCGATCCTTACGAAGAATTCATAAAATTCAAGCAACACCCTTTTATAGCGAACATTATTAAGAACGGCAAAGTAATAGAACAAGGCGCAAGGACTGTTCCTACCGGAGGATATTTTACAATTCCCATGCTGTCTGTTGATGGTGGAGTATTTGTCGGAAGCTGTGCTTCAATACACAATACACCAGGCCTTAAAGGCATTCATGTATCTATGAAATCTGGCATGCTGGCAGCAGAAGCAATTATAGAAGCTATTGAAAAGAACAACTTTACTCAGAAAACTCTCAGTCATTATCATGAATTATTTGAAAAAAGCTGGGTAAACGAAGAAATTTTTGAAGGAAGAAATTTTTCACAGGCTCTTTCGAAAAGCGGATTGTTTAAATTTATACTTCTTGGAGCTCAATATTTCACAAAAGGACGGGGTATCTATGACAATATGCCTATTGAAGAAGATTGCAAGACATTAAGGATCGCAGAAAATAATGGTAAGTATATAAAAAAAGATTCTGATAAAAAAGTCTTTGATGGTGTCTTGTATGTTGACAAACTTACTGGTGTTTATCTTTCAAAGACCATGCACAGAGAGGATCAGCCGTGCCATATTATAGTTCACGATAAGAATCTTTGTGTTAATCAATGTTTCACAGACTATCAATGTCCCTGTACTAAATTCTGCCCAGGCAATGTTTACGAAATTGAAATAGACGAAAAGACTTCTCAAAGAAGACTTAAACTTAACCCAGCCAACTGCCTTCACTGCAAAACCTGCGAGATCAAGGATCCATTCAGAAATATTACATGGACATGCCCTGAGGGTGGCGATGGCCCAGGCTATACTATACTTTAGGGTTTGCAGGGATTGGGAATCGGGGCTAATAATATTGCCTAAAATACTTGACTGTTTTGTTAAACTGGCATAATTAATCAGAATTTAGTGGCTTCGCCCCAATATTCCACCATTCCAATTGTGAGCAAAGCGAACTAAGTTCTATCTATGAGACCTTTGAAAAATGTTCAATTTTGTTCAAGTTCAAGGAAGGCGAAAATTTTAAATGCAGGAATACATTGAGTATTTCGAGGCTTAAAATTTGAGCCTAACGCCGAAATTGGGCAAAAGGGGGCGTTTTGCAAAGGTCTCTATATATCTTTGGAGAAATAAGTATTATATGCCTTTTTCAATTGCTCTGGCCGGAAAAGGAGGCACAGGCAAAACTACAATAGCCGGCATGCTAATAAAATATTTGGTAAGCAAAGGCAAAATCCCTGTGCTCGCAGTAGATGCGGATTCAAATGCAAATTTGAATGAAGTACTTGGCCTTGAAGTTACAGATACACTTGGGAATGCCCGTGAAGAAATGAAAAAGGGAAATGTCCCAAGTGGTATGACTAAAGACGTATTCATGTTAATGAAACTGGAACAAGCTATAGTTGAGACTGAAGGATATGATCTTATAGTTATGGGGCAGCCCGAAGGAGCGGGTTGTTACTGTGCTGCAAATAATCTTCTAACAGGATTTCTTGAACGGCTTACAGGCAACTATCCTTATATAGTAATAGATAATGAGGCCGGCATGGAACATATCAGTCGTTTAACAACAAGAAATGTTGATGTTTTACTTATTGTTTCTGACACATCAAGGCGCGGACTTCAAACAGCTATAAGAATTAACCAACTTGCAAATGAACTAAATATAGGAGTTTCAAAAAGCTATATAGTTATTAATAAGACAAAGGAAGAACCATCTGATGTTGTAGTTAATATGATTAAAAATAATGGCATTGAAATTGCTGGGACAATACCTGATGATAGTATGCTTTATGAATATGACTTAAATGGAATTCCTACTATTAAAATGCCCAATGATAATAGGGCTGTTAAAGCAGCATTTGAAATATTTGATAATATTATTAACTAACTTAAAAAGAGACAATTATGAATAAAACCGGCTTCTTATATGATGAAAGGTATTTACTTCATGATACCGGCCCATACCATCCTGAAGTTCCCGCAAGACTGAAAGTTATCTATAACGGAATAAAAGATGCAAACCTGCTTCCCATGCTAACTTTGATCAACGCAAGCCTCGCTGATCTTAAGTGGATAGAAGCTGTGCATGAGAGAAACTATATTAATCGCTTTAAAGAAGCTTGCCTTGCAGGGAAAAAGATATT
>JAHIKR010000235.1 GCA_018897415.1 Pseudomonadota bacterium | reverse complement strand
GATCATGCAGACTGCATTTTTCAAGCTTGCCAATGTAATTCCGGTTGACGATGCTATTTTATATCTTAAAGATCAGATAAAAAAGATGTTTAGCAAAAAGGGTGATAAGATTGTCAACATGAATTTTGAAGCAGTGGATAAAACACTCGATAATTTGATTGAAATCAAATATCCTAAAGCATGGGCAGATGCTGTTGACACTATAGCGACTTCCAAGGATGAACCTGATTTTGTCAAAAATGTATTACGTCCGATGGTGGCACAGCAGGGAGATAAACTGCCAGTAAGCGCATTTTCGCCTGATGGAATTTTCCCTGTGGCAACAACACAATATGAAAAACGAGGTGTTGCCATTAACGTTCCTGAATGGATTATGGATAATTGTGTACAGTGCAACCAGTGTTCTATGGTTTGTCCACATGCAGCCATACGTCCTGTACTTCTTACAGATATAGAGCTGGCAAAGGCACCTAAGGGTTTTGAAACCATAAAAACTGTGGGTAAAGAACTTAAAGGTTATAATTTCCGGATGCAGGTAAATACTCTGGATTGTATGGGCTGCGGCAACTGTGCGGATATCTGCCCGGCAAAGAAAAAGGCTCTTGTCATGAAACCAATTGAGTTCCAGACAGAAGCTCAGGTTCCAAACCATAAATTTGCAGTTGAGGTGCCTGTACGGGACAATCTGATTAAGAGAGATTCAATTAAGGGAAGCCAGTTCTGTCAGCCTTTACTTGAGTTCTCAGGTGCCTGTGCAGGATGCGGTGAAACTCCCTATGCCAAACTTATTACCCAGCTATTTGGTGAAAGGATGATTATAGGAAATGCCACAGGATGTACCTCGATATGGGGCGGTTCGGCGCCTGCTATACCTTACTGTGTAAATAAAGATGGTTTTGGTCCTACGTGGGCCAATTCTTTGTTTGAGGATCCCGCAGAATTTACATACGGTATGTTTCTTGGAGCATTACAACAGCGAAGGAAGTTAGCCGATTTAGTGCAAGAGGCGTGTAATACAAAAATTCCCAAAAAGTTAAAAGATGCTATGCAGGGCTGGCTGGGTAATATGCAAGATCCTGAAGGGTCCAGAAAATATGGAGATCAGCTTAAGGCGCTCTTGCCAGAATATAAAGATAATCCTTTATTAAGTGAAATATTAGATATGTCCAAGCTGTTTACTAAGAAGTCATATTGGATCTTTTTAGGTGACGGTGCTGCCTATGACATTGCCTACGGCGGTATTGATCATGTTCTCGCAACAGGCGAGGATATTAATGTAATGGTTTACGATACAGAGGTTTATTCCAATACAGGCGGTCAATCCTCAAAGGCTACCCCAACCGGGTCTGTTGCAAAATTTGCAGCTTCAGGCAAGAAAACAGCTAAAAAGGATCTGGGAGCAATGCTTATGACTTATGGATATGTTTATGTCGCCAGTGTAGCTATGGGTGCAAATAAACAGCAGCTTATCAAAGCTTTAACAGAGGCGGAAAGTTATAACGGACCGTCTTTGATACTTGGTTATGCTCCGTGCATTAATCATGGTATCAAAAAAGGCATGGGAAAAAGCCAGGAAGAAGAGAAACTTGCTGTTCAATCTGGCTACTGGCCGCTTTATCGCTATAATCCTCTATTAAAAGCTGAAGGAGAGAATCCTTTTATGCTTGATTCAAGGCAGCCCGATGGAAGCTTTCAGGAATTTCTGGCAGGCGAGGTGCGTTATGCTTCACTGAAGCAATCCTTCCCGGACGAGGCTAAAAGACTGCATGCACGACTGGAAAACGAGTTCAATGAACGCTATGAATCCTTTAAGATCAAGGCAGATCCCAAATCCGTTTGCGATGAGGACAAAAAAGACTAGTTAACTATTTTAAGCCATTAGATTTAAGATATATAAGGCAAGGCCATTTGTTCTTATGACAAATGGCCTTATTTTTTATCTTACTCAAGTTTCGCACCCCCTAATTCCTATGAACCTTCTCTGACATGGCAGGTATTAGATAGTTTTTTTAAAAAGCAAAATATGTTCACTCTGGCTTTGGCAACGGCACCATACCCACTCAGTTTGTAAGGAGCGAAACATGCACGGCATTTTATCCCTGGTGAAAAACCTTCTATGTGCCTGTCCTGGTCAAATCCCAAGGTATAGTGGTTTAGAATATCAATCATATTATT
>JAHIKR010000234.1 GCA_018897415.1 Pseudomonadota bacterium | reverse complement strand
TTTTTTACCGTATGCGCTTGCGGCTTCAGAAAGCGATTTGGCTGTTTCGTAAGAATAAACTGTTTGCGTGAGGTCGAACTCAATAAGTTCTTTTGATTGTTCTGGGGGAGCATAACTGAGAATTAAAACAGGAGCGTTGATACCGGCTTTTCTGATCCGAATACCCTCTTCAATATTCGTAACACCGAGAACTTCCGTGCCGTTTTCGAGCGACTGCCGGGCAACTTCAATTATGCCATGTCCATAAGCATTAGCCTTTACAACGGCCATAAAGCGTGCTTTTGGGTTTGTGATGCGCCTTAATCCGTGGATATTGTGGGCTATGGCTTTCAGGTCAACTTCTGCCCAAACAAGTGGAAAGTCCAAGAGAATACCTCGAAAAGTTTGTTTGAATATAACGGGATAAGTAAGTTGAGTTTTTTCACCGTCAATCTATTTAACGTACACTAACCCACCGGATTCATACTGCGAAGCAACGCTAAGCTTGGTATCAATATTATCAAGAGCCTGCCCTGCAACACTTAATGCTTTTTCAGGGGTATTATTTATTTCGCTAAGGTGGGCCAGAATTACGTGTTCCAGTTTATCGTGTTTGATTTTATTTAAAAGATTTTTCGAATCATCGTTTGAAAGGTGTCCGGTTCGGCTTTTGATACGTTGTTTTAGGGGCCAGGAATATGGCCCGTTTGCGAGCATAGTCCGATCATGGTTTGCTTCAAGGATCAGTAACGAGCAGTCTTTAAGATGTTCTTTAACCATTGAGGTTGCTATTCCAAGGTCTGTTGCGATGCCGATCTTTGAACCGTTTTGTTTTATAGTGAAACCAGCAGGATCTTCTGCATCATGGGATATTGAAAATGGATGCAGGGCCATAGTTTTTAACATAAACGCTGAACCGCACTCAAAGTTTCTTATATCTTTAATGCTTTTTAATTGAGAAGAAGCAGCTTTTCTTGTTTTGCTGTTCATATAAACAGGCAGGTCAAATCGGCGTGAAAGAACTCCCACACTCTGAATATGGTCGGTGTGTTCGTGAGATACAATTATAGCATCAAGATCCACAGGATTAAGGCCTGCTGATCTTAGCCTTCGTTCAATTTCTATTCCTGAAAGACCTGCATCAACAAGTATTGAGGTGGAACCGTTGGAAATAAAAATAGCATTTCCCTTGCTGCCGCTTGCCAGCATGCATACTGCAAAATTATAGTTGGAATCCTTATTCACGGTTCACGGTTCACGGTTCACGGTTCACGGTTCACGGTTTGTTCCCACCACTGACCACTAATCCCGATCTTATATTCCGGTGTGTCCGAATCCTCCGGTGTTGCGAACAGTTGTATCTAATTGTTCTACAACTTCAATCCTGGCATGATAAACTCTTTTTATGATCATCTGGGCTATTCTGTCACCTCTTCTGAGAGTATAATTTTTATTGCCGAGATTTATAGCCGGGATCATTACTTCTCCTCGATAGTCAGAGTCAATTGTACCGGGTGAATTTATAATGCCAATACCGTGCTTAACCGCCAATCCGCTTCTTGGACGGATCTGAGCTTCAAAACCTTCTGGAATGGCCATGGCAAAGCCTGTGGGAATCAAAGCGATTTCACCTTTTTCAAGGACAATATCTTCTTTGATGGCCGTATATATATCCATCCCCGCAGACTGTGGAGTCATGTAACTCGGAAGAGGAATATCTGCATCATCGTCCGGCCTGATACGGAGCAGTTTTATAGTGGGGATATGATTCATAAATTAATTTTTAATACTTAATATATCATCGTATAACTTTTTGTCGGTAACAGGTCCCAGTAAAGTAATTGCAATCTGGTCATCGCCAAAAAGAGTTGATGCTAAATCAATAATATCATCCACTTTGACTTCTTCAATTTTATTCACAACTTCCTGGAGAGGAATATGACGCCCAAAATGGATTTCATTCTGCGCTAACCGAACCATTTGACTGTCAATACTTTCTAATGCAAGCATAAGGTTGCCTTTTGTATATTCCTTTGCACTTTGCAGCTCGGTTGAGTCAACAGCTATTTTTTTAAGTTTAAATATCTCATTTAGGATGACTTCTATGGTTTCTTTAGCATTTTTAGGATCGACCCCAACGTAGACTCCGCACATACCTGTATCAACATGAGATGATATAAAAGAGTAGACAGAGTAGGCGAGCCCTCTATTTTCACGAATTTCCTGGAAAAGCCTTGAACTCATGTTCCCACCGAGTATGGTATTAATCAGTGAAAAGGCATAACGCTTTGGATCGGTAATTGATAAACCTTTTGTGCCCATGCAGATATGAACCTGCTCAAGATCTTTGGAATGAATGACAACCTTAGATTGGCCAGTTGGGGTTACACGGACAGGGAAGCTATCACTTGGATTAATCGATTCAAATTGTTGCCCCACTAAGTTGACAAAGTGATCATGCTCCATGTTTCCTGCGACAGATATCAAGATGCGTTTGGGCTGATAAAGCCGGGAAAAAAATCCCCTAATAGTTTCAGAATCGAAACTTAAAATGTTCTCTCGAGAACCAAGTATTGATCGCCCCAAAGGGTTATCGCCCCAGCAAGTATTTCCTAAAAGTATGTGGATGTATTCTTCTGGAGTATCTTCGGTCATTCCAATTTCCTGGAATATAACTGCTCGCTCTTTTTCAACCTCTATTGATGCGAATGTTGAGTATAGAAATATATCGGAAAGAATATCAACCATAGTTTCCAAGTGCGTGTCCATTACTTTTGCATGGTAGCAAGTATTTTCCATGGTTGTAAAGGCATTCGTATTCCCGCCGATAGAATCAAATTCCTTGGCTATCTGAAGAGCTGACCGTTTTTTTGTCCCCTTAAAGATCATGTGTTCAATAAAATGGGAAAGCCCATTTTCTGATAGAGTTTCATCCCTGGCCCCAACATTAACCCAGACTCCCATTGAAATACTGCGCGCGTGGGGTATTTTTTTGGATAAAATCCTGATGCCGTTGTTAAGGGTGGTTTTAGTTACTGTTTGGTCCATTTTTCTCTTCCAGAACAGCTTTGCGACTTAGGCGTATCTTTCCGTCTGTTGTTACTTCAAGAACCTTAACCTTTATTTTGTCTCCTTCCTTAACTATATCTGACACTTTTGCTACGCGATGTGGAGCAAGTTGTGAAATATGCACAAGTCCATCCACATTGGGCATTATCTGAACAAATGCCCCAAAGTCCATTATCTTTACGACAGTACCTTCATAAATAGCTCCGACCTCGGGTTCTCTTATGATCTCCTTGATCTTTTCTAATGCTGCATCCGCGTCTTTTTCGGAAACAGCGGCAATTTTAACAATGCCCGAGTCATCTATTTCTATTCTGGTATTTGTTTCACTCTGCATTGCCCGAATGGTTTTCCCGCCAGGCCCTATTATTTCTCGTATCTTGTCAGGATTAATCTTTATGGTAATTATTTTTGGAGCATGAGGGGAAATTTCCTCGCGGGGTTCCTTTAGAACTTCCAGCATCTTATCAAGAATAAAAAGCCTGCCTGTGCGGGCCTGCTCAAGAGCCTTCCGCATTATATCCCTTGAAAGTTCGTGAATTTTAATATCCATCTGTAAGGCTGTTATGCCATCACGTGTGCCGGCGACCTTAAAATCCATGTCTCCAGTTTGATCTTCATCGCCAAGTATATCTGACAAGATAATCACATTATCCCCTTCTTTTACAAGTCCCATTGCAATCCCGGAAACAGGTGCTTTAATTGGGACTCCTCCGTCCATAAGAGCAAGGATTCCTGAACATACAGTTCCCATCGATGAAGAGCCGTTTGACTCCAGCACTTCTGATACTATACGAACTGTATAATCAAACTCTTCTTTATCTGGAAGCACTTTTTCAATAGCTCTGGTTGACAGTCCCCCATGGCCTATATCTCTTCGGCTCGGGCCGCCAATTCGCTTTACTTCACCGACCGAATAAGGCGGAAAATTGTAATGAAGGATGAATGGCCTGAGTTCTTCCCCGCTAAGTGTTTCAACCCTTTGTTCATCCGGACCTGAACCAAGAGTCATAATTCCTAATACCTGGGTTTCTCCTCTTGTAAACAGGGCACTGCCGTGCGGTCTTGGCAGAACGCCGACTTCACAAGTGATTGGTCTTATTTCATCAAATTTCCTGTTATCAATTCTACGTCCTTCTTTCAGGATAAGTTCTCTGCAAATTGATTTTTGTAAGTCCTTAAAAATATCATAGACTTCTTCCCTGCGATCAGCGTATTCTTCACCAAGATTTTCAAATATCTCAGATTTAGCATTACGAAGGGCGGTTCGACGTTTAATTTTTTCGGGTATAAGTATTGCTTCACGAAATTTTGAATAGGCTGCTGCCTCAACTTTTTTTACCAGTATTTCGTCTTTTTCAGGGGGAGAGAAGGGGCTTTTGGGTACCCCGGCAATCTCTTTTAGTTTTACTTGTAAATCTATGACCGGTTGCATTTCTTTATGACCAAAGAATATGGCTTCAAGCATATCTTCTTCGCTTATTAAATTGCCTCCGCCTTCAACCATTACTACGCCGGTTTTTGAACCTGCAACGATGATATTAAGATCACTCTTTTCACATTCGCTGATTGTTGGATTAATTATTAATTCACCATCTATGCGCCCTACACGTACAGATGCAATTGGGCCTTCAAATGGAATATCTGATATTTCAAGCGCAGCAGAAGCTCCTATCATTGCCAGGATATCAGGATCATTTTCCTGATCCATGGATAGTACTATAGCAATAACTTGAGTTTCGTTGCGGTATTTTTTAGGGAAAAGAGGCCTGATGGGTCGATCAATAAGGCGGGCGGTTAATGTTTCTTTTTCAGAGGGTCTTCCAATTTCACGTCTGAAATAATTACCCGGTATCCGACCTGCTGCATAAATCTTTTCCTGATATTCAACTGTAAGTGGTAAGAAATCCGCTGTTTTCTCCTCATGAGATGATACAACTGAAACCAATACAATAGTATCTCCATATTGAACCATGACTGAACCAGAAGCCTGTTTTGCGACCTTGCCGGTCTGTATACTAAAAGTCTTTCCGCCGACTTCTGTTTTAAGTAAGTTTTCCATATTTATCTCCAAACAACAACTTCAAATAAATAACTGTCCAGAACTTGTTGTATATTTGTATAACTAATCATAAAATAACCAAAACTAATTAATTAGAAGTATGTGTTTTTATTCCTAGTACCTATCTTCTAAGCCCTAGGTCAGCAATTATCGTCCGATATCGTTTTATATCGTTATTTTTTACGTAATTTAATAATTTACGGCGTCTGCCAACTAAAATCAATAAACCCCTTCGGGAGTGATGATCTTTATTATGAACCTTTAAATGCTCAGTAAGATAAGAAATACGATGAGTTAAAAGGCCGATTTGAACCTCAGGTGAACCAGTATCTGTTTCGTGCAGTTTATATTGCTCGATAAGCTTCTTTTTATCTTCTACAGTTAACACCACTTTTTTCGCCTCCTATTTTTAAATAAGTTTTAATTGAAAACACAGCAGTAATTATATCTGTTATTTTCTTTTTTGAATTTAACTACTGCAACAAGATTGTTGTTTTTATCAATAATCTTGATGAATTCTTTTGAGTTATCTGTTTTTCGTGGCATAAACTCTTTTTTTGTTAATACAATACCATGCTTTATTTTTTCTGTCAGAAATTCATTGGCTATATATTCTGGCATATTTCGCAAGGCATCTGACATTGATATTATTTTGTCTTTAATTGCCCCGGTTGAAACCAGTTGTTCCAGCTCTGATAAGGTTACAGCTTCATTAATTGTAAATCCACTGCTTTCAATTCTTCTAAGTTTATTAAGATGTCCACCGCAGCCAAGTTCCTTGCCTATATCTGAACATAGAGTCCTTATATATGTACCTGAAGAACAGCATGCCTCAAAACTTATAAAAGGCATATTGATCTTAAGTATTTTGTTATAAGATATAAAAACATTTCTTGAAGATTTTCTGACAAAGTTACCTTTTCTTGCAAACTTATATAATGGCGTTCCCTTGTGCTTTAAAGCTGAAAAAGCAGGTGGAACCTGTTCTATAGTCCCTTCAAATTGTCTGAATACAGCTTGAATTGTTTTTTCAGTAAAGTCCAGTTCATTACTTGTAGAGGTAATCTTTCCGGTGGCATCCTGAGTGTCTGTTTCCACTCCCAGATGCAGTACGGCCTCATATTTTTTGGTGCCTGTTAAAAAAAATCCGGCTAATTTTGTTGCTTTATTAATGCAGCATAACAGAACACCCGTTGCCTCTGGATCAAGAGTTCCCGCATGTCCGACTTTCTTGGCTGCAAGTAGTTTTTTTATAATGGCCACAACTTTTGCTGAAGTTATATTTGCGGGCTTATCTATAACTATAACTCCATTTAATTCATTGTTCATATATGTAAAAAGGTTCAGGATTCAGGGTCCAGGGTTAGCATAAATTTTATACATCAAAGTTCGACAGCAATGTTTAACATCTGTGTTTTTATATTAGATAGCGTTGATTCAATACTGAATCCTGCAGCCTTGTTATGCCCGCCGCCGCCGAACGAACCGGCTATTGCAGCCACATCAACCGTCCCATTAGAACGGAGGCTAACATGGTAATGGTTAGGTTTTACTGATATTCCTTTTCCATTTGATAATTCATGTATAAGTACGGCTACTTTAACATTCTCTATGCTTTTTGCATAATTGATAAGACCGTCTATGTCCTCGGGCTGTGTTCCAGTTTCATCAAGCATGCTTTTTGTTAATGTCATCATGGACATTTTACCGTTATTTGAAATTTCAATAGATTCAAGCGCCATATTTAGAAGCTTTATCCGTCCAAGAGAGTATCTACCATAAACGTGCTGGGCCACATTATATGGGTCAACTCCAGCTTCAACCATTTTTTCACAGATAGCGAAAGCAGATTTATTTGTATTTGAAAAACGAAACGATCCCGTATCAGTTAAAATACCTGTATATATTGAAGTGGCAATTGCGATGTTATTAATAGGGAGAGCCATTTCAATTAACAGGTTATATATTATCTCTGCTGTAGCGCATGCAGATGTATCTATAAGATTAATATTGCCGAATCCGGTATTAGTTATATGGTGATCAATATTTATTATTACTGGTATCTGGCTAATAACCGGAGAGACTTTGCCAATACGCTGAAAATCTGCGCAGTCAAGAATAATTGCGGTATCATAGATATTTGTTTCTTTAATTTGACGCTCAATCCTTTCAACTGACGGTAAAAAACTATATGCAGATGGGATAGGGCTTTCGTTATAAAGAGTTGTATTTTTATTCAATACATCAAGAGCAAGTCCCATAGCAATCACGGATCCTATGGCATCTCCATCAGGATTTGCGTGGGAAGCAATTATAATATGGTTACTATTTTTCAGGTGGTTTACAATTTTTTTCATTGTCTGTTTTTGTACTTTTGAGCAACTTATCTATGTATGAAGCATAATCAAAGGATTCGTCATATAAAAACTCGATATTAGGCATATAGCGCAAACCAAGATGTTTGGCGAGAATACGTTTTACATATCCATGAGCGCTTTTAAAGCCTTTCATTGCCCTATTTATGTTTTTCGGGGCAGAGGTGGTGAAATATATACGGGCTTCTCTTAAATCATCCGACAACTCGACATCAGTAATTGTAACCATCTCAAGGCGAGGGTCTTTAATATCTTTTTGCAATAATTCTGACAGAACTCTTTGTATATGGCCACCAACTCTGTCAGAGCGTGGAAATGATTTCATAGATTAATAATCTCCATTTCGGTATCAATAAGCTCAGCCAGTCCTATGCTGTCAGCAAGATCAAAAATTTTATCGATACAGGAATTTATCAACCCCCGGTTATTGCCAACTATTGCGAAGCCTATTTCCGCCTTTTGGTGAATGTCATTTAAGCCTACCTCTGCGACCGATACAATAAAATTGTTGCGTATTTTGCTGATGATAGATTTTACAATCTTTCTTTTACTTTTTAATGAGCGGCAGTCATGCAGCTTGAATGTGATAATGCCAATACCTACAACCATTTTCTTGCTGTATTAACTCCTGAACCCTGAACCCTGAACCCTGAACGTCTATTCGAATTCAGGCTTGATCTCTTCAAGGTAATAACATTCAATTATATCACCGATCTTAATATCGTTAAAATTGTCAATACCAATTCCACATTCATATCCGCTTTGAACTTCTTTAACATCTTCTTTGAAACGTTTAAGGGAAGAAATCTTGCCTTCATAGGAAATAATACCATCTCTGATAAGACGGACAAGCTGACCGCGCTCAATTTTTCCATCCGTTACATAGCAACCCGCAATTGCACCAATTTTAGGAACATGAAATACTTCTCTGACTTCTGCTCTTCCAAGTATTCGCTCCTCATAGGTTGACTCCATCATCCCAACGATAGCGTTCTTGATATCTTTGATTACATTGTATATTACATTATAAAAACGCATATCAACGTTTTCTTCATTAGCAAATGCCTGCACTTTTGTGCTGGGGCGGACGTTAAAACCTATAATTATGGCGTTAGATACTGCGGCCAGAGAAACATCTGATTCGATAATTGTTCCAGTAGCTGCGTGAATAACATTAATTTTAACCTCATCGTTAGAAAGCTTTGTCAAAGAGTCTCTAATGGCCTCAATAGAGCCATGCACATCTGCTTTAATGATAAGATTTAGCTCTTTAGCCTCGCCTTCTTGCATTTGTTCAAAAAGTTTTTCAAGACTTAATCGGCTGGTTTTAGATAGGTCTTTAGACCTTTGTTTCTGGATTCTGTGAATGCTGACCTGCTTGGCGCTTTTATCATCTGCAAGTGCTATTAACTCATCCCCCGCATTAGGAACACCGGTAAGGCCTATTACTTCCACAGGCATTGAGGGGCCCGCAGTATCTACATGCTTTCCTCTGTCATCCAACATGGCACGAACTTTGCCGTGATGTATTCCACATACTATTGCGTCGCCAGTGTGGAGAGTGCCTTCCCTTACAAGAACAGTGGCTACAGCTCCTCTCCCTGAGTCTATTTTTGCTTCAACTACATTGCCTTTAGCAAACTTATCTGGATTAGCCTTTAGCTCCATCAATTCAGCTTGAAGAAGTATCATTTCAAGGAGTTCGTCTATACCCTGATTTGTTTTTGCGGAAACATTGACAAATATAGTATCTCCGCCCCAATCTTCAGGAGCAAGTCCTAATTCAGCAATTTCGCGCTTAACGCGTTCAGGCTCCGCATTCGCTTTATCTATTTTGTTAATTGTTACAATAATAGGGACTCCCGCCGCTTTTGAATGGTTGATAGCCTCAACAGTCTGAGGCATTACACCGTCATCAGCAGCAACAACCAGTACTACTATATCTGTAACCTTGGCGCCTCGAGCGCGCATAGCAGTAAAAGCTTCATGCCCTGGTGTATCCAGGAAGACAATTTGTCCCTTATCTGTAGATACGTAGTACGCACCTATATGTTGTGTAATTCCCCCTGCCTCGATTTCTGTCACTCTAGTTTTACGAATTACATCAAGAAGAGATGTCTTGCCATGGTCAACATGTCCCATGATAGTAACAACAGGAGGTCTTGCAGTTAGTTTGTCTGGATCGTCTTTTTCAACCTTTAATATAACTTCTTCCTCAAAAGAGGCTCTTTCTACTTCGTAGTTAAATTCTGTAGCAATAAGGGCAGCTGTATCAAAGTCAATTGTCTGATTTACGGTTGCCATAACACCCATATCCATAAGAGCCTTAATCATTTCATTAACTTTTATTCCCAGGCGCTTTGCCAGATCAGCCAGAACAATGGTGTCGTCAATTTTAATCCTGCGTTTAATGGCTTTTGGTATTGTAATCTGGGGCTTTTGTCCCGGTACGGCTGCTTTGCTTTTAACGCCGGCCTTACGTATCTTTCGGCCCCGATGTAGTCTCGGATAAAGGTCTTCTCCTTCAATGACCTCTTTTTTTCGGAAAGAAATTTTCTTTTTGAAGAACTTTTTATCATCGACAGGTTCTTCTAGTTTTTTTTCTTTTTTCTTTTTCTTTTTTTCTTTTGAGGGTATATCCTTTTGAGCGCTTTCGCTAATTAGCTCTTCTTTTTCAATTTTGAGTGGTTTTTCAATCTGGGGTTGTTCAGGCTCAGGCGGTTTTTCTTCAAGCGGGGCCGGCATTTTTATGATCTTTGCCGGCACCTCTTTTTTGAGTTTCTTTTTTACTTTTTTAGGCTTTTTCCCCTTAGGAAAAGTAACTGCTTCAGCTTTTTTTGCTACAGGCGGCTGCTTGGTCTTCTTTTCCTCTTCCACGGCGACTGTTTTCTGAACAGCCTCGTCGGTTTTTTCATCTTTTGCAAGCGTTGCTTTTTCTTCAGCGCTGCCTTTTTTCGCAGCTTTCTTTTTTATAATCTTAGGCTTTTCGGTCTTTTTAAGTTCGAGCTCTGCAAGGGGTGGGGGGGGCAGAGGCGCCTCTTTTTCATGAGCTGTTTCAACAGGCACAATTTTTTTACGTCTTCGAATAACAGTCGGTTTTATTCGTGTTACTTCGACAACATCGGTTTTATTGCCGAGGAAATTTGCTTTGACTCTGGCTACTGCTTCATCGTCCAGAGAACTCATATGGCTGCTTACGTTAATAGACATCTCACTTAATTTTTCAAGTAGTTCTTTGTTCTTTATGTTAAGTTCTCTGGCAAGCTCATATACTCTGATCTTCCCCATCCATCCCCCTTAAGTCGATTGTTTTAAAGCTATTCGCTATTTTTTTCCTCAAAATCTGTTAATGGAGCATTGCTGAAGGCGTCTTCATCATCGCCTTTATCTGCACCTATGTTTTCCTGGATATCTGAAACAGATGATTCTATTGATTCAGATGTGTTATCATCACTTAACGTATTATCTGATGAAATCTTGTTAGATACTTCATCTGAAGTATCAGCATTCGCAACATATTTTTTTGCGGTTTCAAGAAGCTTTATCGCTTTTTCTTCGGCAATGCCTCTAATTTGCATCAAATCTTCTAATGAAGAGTTACTTATTTCTTCAGCGGAAAAGAAACCCTTTTCATATAATGCGTCTGCCAGGCTGATACCAACTCCAGGCAAAGCCACAAGAGAATTATAGCCTTCCTGCATGGCCTGGCTGTATTTTGTTTCATTAATTACATCAAGATGCCATTTGGTGAGTTTTGAAGCAAGCCGTACGTTTTGACCTTTTTTCCCGATAGCTATTGAAAGAAATTCATCTGGAACAATAACTTCCATCGAACGGTTCTCTTCATCAATAATGACTCTGGATATTTCGGCAGGCGCCAGAGCATTGCAAACAAATTTTGCAGGATCAATATGCCATGATATAATATCAATTTTTTCGCCCCTGAGTTCCTGAACAACATTTTGCACACGACTGCCTTTCATTCCAACGCATGCGCCGACAGGATCAATATCTGAATCATTTGAAGCAACAGCAATTTTTGCCCTTATGCCCGGTTCGCGGGCTGCGCCCATTATGCTAACTATACCCTCACTAATTTCCGGCACTTCTGTTTTGAAAAGACTGACAAGAAAGTTTGGGTGTGTTCTCGAAAGTATAATCTGAGGCCCTCGAGAGTCATGAAGCACGTCTAATACTTGAGCTCTGACGCGGTCACCTCTACGATATACTTCTTTTGGAACCTGCTCTCGCTCAGGAAGAATCCCTTCTGTGTGGCCCAGATTGACTATAATGTCACCGCGATCAACGCGCTGAACAATTCCATTAATTATTTCGCCTTTTCTGTCAATAAAGCTGGAATAAACCGCATCTCTTTCCGCATTTTTCATTTTCTGAATGATAACCTGCTTGGCTGACTGGGCAGCTATTCTACCGAAGGTCGAGGCATCCATTTTTGTGCCGAGGCTGTCACCAATCTTACATTCGGGATCCAGCTCGTATGCTTCTTCGAGCGCGATTTGAAGATCAGGTTCGGTAATATTTTCTACCACCTCTTTAAACTGGAATACTTCTATTTCATCAGATTCTTTATTATATTTAACTTCAATATCAATCTTACTTCCGAATTTTTTCCTGGCAGCAGATTTCAGAGCATCTTCAAGTGCCCTAATAAGGACTTCACGATCAATGCCCTTATCTCTACTGACCTGCTCAACGACACGCTTTATATCTGATATAAACATTCGTTTTCTCCGTTAAACTTAGAATCTGCTTCACATATTTTCGAAATTATTGACAAGCCGTGCACTTTTAACTTCTTTAAAAGGAATATCGACTGTTTTATCATCTGATGATATGTTTATATTTTCTTTTGATATCCCCATCAAAACACCTTTAAAATTTTTTTGTCCATTAATAGGAGCTATTGTTTTAATTCTTGCAACCCGTCCTCTAAATCTTTCGAAGTCAAGTTTTTTGCTTAAGGGGCGATCAGAACCTGGAGATGACGCCTCAAGACTGTATGAACCGCTGCTGTCAAAATGTAAATCCAGAATATCACTCAACTGGCGGTTGATAAATACACAGTCATCCAATGTAATTCCTCCTGGCTTGTCTATATATATACGTAGTATAATTCCTCTGTTTTCCCGTTGATATTCAACATGTACCAGTTCCATTCCATGGACTTCGCACAAAGGTTCAGTTAAGTCCTTAACTTTAGCAATAAATTCCTCTTTATTTTTTAGAGAAAATTTCTTTGCAGCGAGTTCCGGCTCTTGGCTTTTTATTAATTTATTTCTTTTTTTTCTTTGCGATTTCATCGTGAAACATCGCTCATTAAAAAAACAAAAACGGGCTGCCGCCCGTCTTCTATCATTCAATTAGACCCTTAAGTTGTAGATCGAAAAACTTTATCTGTTCATGTAACTCATCATAAGAAATAAATTAAATCCAAACCACACATAATTAGATAAAGCTCTCTGCCCTTAAATCATCATAAAATGGCAAAGGCGGACTTTCTAACTGGAGCGGGCAACGAGATTCGAACTCGCGACACCAAGCTTGGGAAGCTTGTACTCTACCAACTGAGCTATGCCCGCTTCCTGAAATCCTAAAA
Source organism: Pseudomonadota bacterium (assembly GCA_018897415.1). Taxonomy (GTDB): domain Bacteria; phylum Desulfobacterota; class Desulfobacteria; order Desulfobacterales; family ETH-SRB1; genus B13-G4. Next base: position 2,874 of record JAHIKR010000234.1, on the reverse strand, counting down.
ATATGACAAAAATTTTTCCTTGTCAATACATTTAAATAAGGAATTCAAGGGAATTAAACAAGCATATCCCGAATTTGTTCTAGTTCTGATCGGATTTCATCAACAATATCAGTTGATAATTTCCCCTTTTTTTCTCTGTATTCGGAGTTTAAATATTTCTTGGCGCCCTGAATAGTAAACTTTTTTTCATAAAGAAGATGTTTAATTTTTAAAATGAGCTCAATATCATTTTTTCTGTAAAGCCTTTGGCCTGTGGGAGTTCTCTTAGGATTTATTTTAGAGAATTCGCTTTCCCAGAATCTTAGAACATATGACGGAAGTCCAGCGATTTCACTGACTTCTCCTATCTTGAAATATAGTTTGTCAGGCAGTTCTTTTTTATGGGCTATTTTGTTTTGCATCTTCTATGTTGGAAGTGAAGCGTCGAATTTTTTAAGAAGCCTGTCTGTAATATTTTTATGGATATAATTTACTTCATTATCTTCTAAAGTTTTATGTTTTGATCTGTAAGTTATTCTCAGAGATATGCTTTTTTTATTTTGCGGAATAGGTCCACCTTCGAATACGTCAAACAAATAAAAATTTTCAATCAGCTCTTCGCCCAATTTTTTAATAGTTTCAAGCAGGTTAGAGGATTCCAAATCTTTATCGATTATAATGGTAATATCTCTCGAAATAGATGGAAATTTTGGAATTGGTTTTGAGCGAATAGTTTGAGGTATCAAATCAGAAATGACATTCAAGTCAAGTTCAAAAATGAAGACCGTCTGTTTTAGATCAAAATTGCGTAGAACTTGAGGATGTATTTCTCCAGCCAGACCTATAGGCTTTTTTTCCTGCAAAATTTGGGCGGTGTGTCCGGATCTGGTATAAGTGCATGAATTATCTGGCATGCAGGTAAATTTTATATGATCAATTTTCAGTCTGTTTAGCAGCCCTTCAACTACTCCTTTTATGTCAAAAAAATCGCAACCAATTCCTTTTGAGTGCCATGAGTCATCTGTCCGAGATCCGGTCCAGATGCCGGCTAACATCTCTATTTCTTCTGGCAGGTTGTCCTCGCCCTTACTGATATAGATTTTACCAACTTCGAATAGTCTCAAAGTCTTGATCTGTTGCGCTATGTTGCGGTGAATTGTTTCTAGAAGGCCGGGTATCAATGATGTCCTCATAACAGCCTGCTCCTCTGTCAAAGGGTTCAATATGTCTACCATATTTCTTCTTTGGTCAGCAGATTCAAGTCTGAGGCTATCGCATGATAATTTATTTGTAAAACTGTAATTAATTGTTTCAGTAAACCCAAAGCCAGTCATAATTCTTTTAAACCTGTCTCTTAAATTTAATTGTTTTTCAGGTTGTCTGGCTTTTGCTGGTATTAGGGGATAAGTTGTGGGTATATTATTATAGCCAGATAGGCGAGCAATTTCTTCCATAAGATCAACCGGCCTTGCTATATCAACTCTGAAGGAAGGCGGAATAACTACAAGCCCATCACTGCCTGTTTTTTCAACATTGAATTCAATTGATTTTAGTAAATTTTCGATTTCGTCATAGTCAAAACTGGTTCCAAGAAGACGATTAGTGTCTCCAACGTTTAGGGTTATAGCCCCTGCATTTATGGTTTTGGAATATTTATCTATAATTCCTTCAATTAAACCGCCCCCACCAAGTTCTGACATAAGCTGGGCAGCTCTATTCAAAGCCGTAATAATACCCTCAGGGTCAACACCGCGTTCAAAACGGTGCGAGGATTCCGAGCTTATACCTAGTTTTTTTGAAGTTTTGCGAATGCCCTCAGGGGCGAAATAAGCACTTTCGATAAGAACTCTGGTAGTTGATTCCGTTACCTCGGAATTACGTCCACCCATGATACCCGCCAGCGCAACAGGTTTTTCACCATCGCAGATCATAAGCATATCAGGGGTAAGCACAAATTCGGTACGCAAAAATCCTTTCTTGTCTATAGGAATAAAGGTTTCACCTTGTTTTGCCTGGCGGACAACTATTCTATGATCTGATAGCCGCTCAAAATCAAATGCATGAAGAGGCTGTCCTGTTTCCATCAATACAAAATTGGTGATATCGACTATATTGTTTATAGGTCTTAAGCCGACTGACATTAGACGATCTTGTAGCCAAAAAGGAGAAGGAGCAATATTAATATCAAAAACAAGCCTTGCCGCATACCTTGGACAAAGATCTGGTGCCTTAATTGTAATAGATGTAAAGTCAGAAATTTTATCGCTGGAATCTGAAAGCGACGTTTCGGGATATTTTATAGTGGTTTGCTGAAGGGCAGCTATTTCACGTGCTATTCCGATTATGCTTAGACAATCCGGCCTGTTTGGGGTAAGGTCGATTTCAAAAACCATGTCTGAAAGCTCAAGAGCTTTTGCTAACTTATTCCCTATCAATTGTTTTTGATCAAGGATCATGACGCCACTGCGGTCTGTGCCAAGACCAAGCTCTGCTTCGCTGCAAAGCATCCCTTCTGATATTTCGTTTCGGATTCTTCCTTTTTCAAGTACAGGTCCCTCTGGGAATCGGGTGCCCGGCAAAGCTACCGGCGCGACCATATCTTCATGTATATTTGGCGCTCCACATACAACCTGGATGACACGGTTTCCAATATCAACGTCACACACCTTAAGCTTTTCAGCCTTTGGGTGAGGTTTGATATTAAGAATACGTCCAACAATAACTCTGTCTAAGTAATCGTACCTGTCTGTAATCGAATCAACCTCAAGTCCCACCATAGTGAGTGCATCGGCGATACTACTATATGATTCCTTATCTATTGGGATATAATCATTTAGCCAGCTTAGACTAACTTTCATATTAAAACTGCCTTAAAAATCTCAAATCATTTTCAAA
>JAHIKR010000233.1 GCA_018897415.1 Pseudomonadota bacterium | reverse complement strand
CTTCCTATTTTTGTTCCCAGTATTGTCAACCCATAAATGTAATAGCCTGGGATACTTTGATTTTTTCCCGAAAAGAAATAGAGACCGCTATTGCCTCCCAAACTTATGCCAAATATTCGCTCATAATTCCCAAGTTGTCAAGGTGAATAGGGAAAAGTTGGGGACATCCTTGACTAAACATGGGGGACATTGGCAACTTTGTAAACTTATTCATCAAAAAGCCCCTGTTTTTTTGATCGTTCAATCAAACAATTCAGAATGGGTTCCAAGGCGAACCGGTCTAAGTTCAAAATCTGATATTGTATAAATCAGTATCCAGTCAGGTTCAATATGGCATTCCCGAAAATCTATCCAATCTCCTTTCAGTTTGTGGTCTTTGTGCTTTGAAGGCAAGGGAGCAGGAATGGCCAACTGTTCAAGGACCTGTTGCAGTTTTTTTATATTTCGACTCTGCTTCGCAGCTCTTTTCAAATCTTTTTTAAATCTGGATGTCGGACGAATCGGCAGCATCAAAGTTTCAGGTCTTCAAACATTTTTTCTACACTATCGTATCTTTTCCCCTTGCCGTCTTTTGCGTCCTTCATTGCCTGGAGCGTATTTTTATTTGGAAGACGCAAATCAAATGGAATGCCTTGATGCGCAATAATTTGCCGATAAAACATTTCATACGCAGCAGAAATGGAAATCCCCAGTTCTTTAAGAATGGTCTCAGCCTTTTCTTTTATTTCCGGCGTAAGCCTTGCGTGTGTCATTGCTGTTTTTGCCATTTCCCTTCTCCTTTTGTATTGTACTCTTTTTGTATACCAAAACGATATACATCGACAATTGGTTTGTCAAGATACTTTTTACGAACGGACGGTGTGTGAAGTTGGGGACGTTCTTTCATATATTGACATATCGAATACAATCTATTGAAAAGGAAAAACGGCGTTGAAATTGCGCGTTTCGTTTTTGTTTTGAACCGCCAAGCCGCAAAGCGCCAAGGTTATATTTTTTTATTGGACAGGATTTACCCCAGTACGATGGTTCCCACCTACGGGGCAGGCAGGATTTTTTGGATTATTTTGTTGCTCTGCCAGCTTCCGCCTGCCCGCCATCGCAAGCCGCTCAGGCGAGGCGGGCGGGGATGAAGCTAACAGAAAGCAATCAGCCTGCGGCTGAGAAAGGACCACCTTCGGAGACGCCGGCAACTATGTTAAAGAAGAAAGCTATATTGCCTGGCTCCATGAATAATTCTTCGTATCTGAACAGTATTGGCTTTCACCACATAAAATACAAGATATTTCCCAATTATCAGTATTCTATATCCCAGTTTTTTTAGTCGATCATCTTTTGGAGCTACGCCCAATTCCGGATTAAAGGCTAATTGAGAAATTGAGTGATTAAACTTTTCAAGCATAGAAACAGCAGCAGATGGATTATCCATCATAATGTAATCAAAAATTTCATCCAAATCATTTTCCGCTGTAGATAAGTACCTGATTTCAAAAGAGCTGCTCAACTGATTTTTTCTCTTAGCTTCTTCATAAGTTTTTCATGTGTGATTCCCTGCTCACCAGATGCATCTAAGGACTCCGCTTCTCCAAGTTTATAATATAATTCAAGTAAGTGCTGAAGACGCTCATAATGCGCCTGGCTCATAACTACCAGATCGCCTTTCCCATTTCGTGTTATGAATATGGGTTGGTCCTCACTATGGCAAAGCTCAGATATTTCCATAGCCCGATTACGCAAATCAGATATAGGTCTAATTAATGGCATAATTCCTCCTATCATAATTATTATAATATACTATCATAATAATGATATTTGTAAAGCAAAAAATCTGAGTCACCTTGGGGATGTTCTTAACTTATAAACTTATCTTTTATCAGACAGGATATAAAGGGTAAAAGGCTGAAGGCTGAAGGCTGAAGGCTGAAGGCTGAAGCTAACAGAAAGCAATCAGCCTGCGGCTGAGAGGCTTGTTGTGACCTTAAGTTACGTATATTTAGAGCGTTCCAGTCCTATGACTTTCTTAGGAATTCATCAGCAGTTATTCCTGATTCCTTCAAAATGCCGCGTAATGTTCCTTCTGGCATATCTCCAGAGTGGTTTGAGATAAAAGTCTTCCCATTTAAGTGCCTATTACTAAAGTATAATCAAATTTATCAGATACCGCAGGAAGAGATATTGGCACCTCTCTTTCCATCTTCGCCTCAAATAACCGTCGAGCCACATCTCTTGCGATTTCTATAGCTTCAGATACTGTACGGCCTTGAGCAACAAGCCCTTGAACATCATCAGAAGTTGCCAAATAAACACCTTCCGGAAGTTTTTTAATATGAAGATTTATTATTCGTTCCATGGATGACCTCCCAAGAGCTTTGCACAACTCCACAATTTTGGTTAAAATTTAGTTTTATGGTTTTACGTATAGAAAACAAATTTCATAGATAAAAAAGATCTCGAAAATCCCGCTATTAACCTCTAATAATTTGGTTTATCTATTTGTTTTTACTTGACATTACATCTATTTTATGCCATATATCCACACACTATAATTTAACCACTTTTTTGGAGGATAATATGGGTTACAAAAAAATAGATAAATCTTTAGATTTTGCCGATTTTGCACTTGCAAGCTCATTAAAACATAACCGCAGCCTTAAACTCATGGAAAAAATTGATAAAGCCATTAATTGGTCAAGGGTTGAATCCATTTTGATGAGTCATTATGTTGTTGGCACAAGTTCAGAAGGAGCTGATGCTTATACTCCATTGTTGCTTTTTAAGTGTCTGTTATTACAAAAATGGTTCCACATAAACTCTGATCCTGAACTGGAAAATCAAATAAATGATCGCTTATCTTTCAAAAAATTCTTATCGCTTCCCTTTAGTAAACCCTCTCCAGATCATTCTACTTTTTCTCGTTTTAGAAGTAGATTGTCTAAAGAAGCCATGAATCAAATCAACAGTGAAATCCTCAGGCAGTTTGAAAACCAGGGACTGATCATTAATGAAGGCATTGCTATCGATGCCCGGCTTGTAAAATCCGCCTCCCGTCCTATCAGCAATAAAGAAATTCACCCGGTTAAATAAGATCCGAGTCTCCTTTTAATGAACATTCTACCATGATACGTCTTGAAATATTTTTCTCTTTTTGTAGCATCACCTTGATTAAGGCATGCTTCGTAATAAATGATTTTCAATGGCCTTCTATCCTTTGTAGAATCAACAAGACCCTTTTGATGTTGATCGAATCTTTGCTTGAGATTTTTGGTAAACCCAACATAAAATTTCATATCTTTTTCACTTTGTAACACGTAAGTATAATACATTTAGCTCTCAAACAATTTAACTGGGTAAAAAAGCAAAAGGAAAGGACAAATACTCCTGAAGGCAAACTCGATAAAAACGGCAAACCGGTCAAGTTCTCAAGAGATATGGAATCGGATTGGACAGTTAAGAACGACGAGCCTCATTACGGCCTTAAAGAACATGCCTCTGTAGATGTCAATCACGGCTTTATCTTAGCCACAACTCTAACACCCGCATCAGTCAATGACTCGAACTTTCTGCCTTATTGCACTCTTTATAGCCGGCATACAAAACAGCCACTGGAAAAAGTCTATGCTGATAAAGGTTATTTTGGAAAGCCCAACAGGGAATTTCTTTCCATGAATAGAGACCTTTGAAAAATGTTTAATTTTGTTCGAGTTCAAGGATGGCGAAGATTTTAACCGGAGGAATACATTGAGTATTTTGAGGATTAAAATCTGAGACAGACGCCGGCACTTTAGTGAAGCTTTATAGCGCTAATCGGGCAAAAGGGGGCGTTTTGCAAAGGTCTCCAAGCCAGTCTGTCATTGCGGTTAGCTAACAAGCGATTTTTCAGCGAGGCATTGCTCATTCCTCCGCTGCGCATCGAGACCAGGATCTCGTGGATATAAGCTGTAGTGATTCTATGCTTGACAAGAAATCTCAGCATCAGTTCATAGTCTGCGGCTAACTATATTTTACCCAAAACAGCCTTGAGCCGTGGAATCTAAAGCAACCATTTCCACAGAGGTATGATATTGATCTCGTCATGACCACGTGGAAATTCGACAGGAACAGTTGATTCTTCATCATCGGTAATCACCGTAAGACGTTCGGCTCTTAGCTCATCTTTTACTTCTATCAGAGCCTGTATCTCTCTTTGTCTGGTTCTTTCATCTTCCAAAGAATAACAAACCTGAATAGCTTCGGTGATATTAAGACCCTCCTTGAGGACAAAATCAACCTCTCTGCCTTTTTGGGATTTCCAGTAGTATAGCTCCTTATTTCTTCTCAACAGCTCCAGAAAAACTATGTTTTCATAAATATGTCCCATATTCCGGGAGAATTTAAAGCTGATGGAATTGCTCAGCGCCGCATCAATGCAATAGATTTTAGATGGATTATAAATCTGTCGTTTCAAAGAATAATCAAACAAGTCCATAGAAAAAAACAGATAGACATTATTTAATGCTTCGAGATAATTTTTGACTGTATTCTGGCTCCTGACACCAATAATTCTCTGCATATTCTTATAGCTTTGAACTGTGCCCGGATTAGCCGCCAAAAACAGGGTTAGTTCCTTTATCTCTTTAATATTTTTAATGCCATAGCGGGCAATGACATCACGATAGATGATATCCTTGTAATACTGTTCCAGCAGGCTTGTGTCTCCTGTTTTCAGGACTTCGGGAAATCCACCTAATTCGAGATATTCTCTGAACAACCTTTTTATTTCAACCTTCTTCTGTCTCCTGTACAAGCTTTTGGCATCAATTATCACCTCTTTCATTGTCAGGAATTCACGCAAAGAAAAAGGCCAGGTCACGATTTGACGATTCCTGCCGGTCAGGGCTGTGGAGATTTCAGAGCTCAACAAAGAGGCATTGGAACCGGTGACAAAGATCTTTACATTTTCGAACTCATAGAGCCTGTTCACCCATTTTTCCCATCCACTAATATTCTGGATCTCATCGAGAAACAGATAGATTCTCCCTTGAGGATTTTCAAGTTCAACAAATGTTTCGTAAAGCGGTTCAAAGTCTTGGAAGGTAAAGGGTATAAATCGTTCATCTTCAAAGTTCAGGTAAAGAATGTCGTTCTCCAAAACATCCTCTCTGCTGAGAAGATCATCACATAACAGCTTCATGAGAGATGATTTGCCACTTCTTCTTACACCGGTAATAATAAGGATCTCACGCTGCGGAATATAATTTGCGATTTCATCCTGAATCTCTCTCCTGACAAGCCCGCCCATAGAGAGAAATTTTTCCTTATGGCCGATGATAAGTTCTTTTAATTTTTCTTTTTCCATCTTCTAACCGCCATTATGTTTCATTGTCGTTGCACTATAATGGCATATATATAGCAATGTCAATGCCTTTTTAAAGCACAAAGCCGCTAAGATTATAACTTATTGACAACTCTTGAGATACCGTCCATCTATTCTATTTGCTATTTTCTTTTGCTTTGCCGAGAAGGGATTTTTTCGCCAGGTCAACGAGCATTTTTTTACCCAAAACAGCCTTGAGCTGAAATGTATCCACAGACCCGCCTGCCGTGCCTGCCCCGCCTGCCCTGTGGAATATTTATCCTGTGAAATGCGGAGCCTATTTCTCCGGGGCGAAGTCCATTCCTCCGGGGTTTACCCCGTTAAATTCCGAAGGACAGCGAAGCGCATTTAACCGGGGTAGCTCCGGCAGAT
>JAHIKR010000232.1 GCA_018897415.1 Pseudomonadota bacterium | reverse complement strand
TCAGGCTTAAATTTTAATCCTCAAAATACTCCATGTATTCCTGCGGTTAAAATTTGCGCCTTCCTTGAACTTGAAAAAATTTTCTAGTTTTCGTTCGGGCACTAACTATTATAAGACCACCCTAAACAAATTCTTACAAGCCCGGCAGCCTTTTATAAACCATTATTATATACTGGAGCCCACGACCGGGATCGAACCGGTGAACCTCTTCCTTACCAAGGAAGCGCTCTACCGACTGAGCTACGTGGGCAATAATATTTACGTCTCGGAATTTCTACAACCCATTAACATTGCGACTCTTTTAGCATTATCTCGTGCGTGCCATCTACATGGAATGTTGGAATAATGGAATAGTGAGCAAAAGGACAAAATGAATTTTATTCCTCTAAACCCATCATTCCAGTATTCCATTCTTCCAATTGGGACGAAGACCATAAGTTCTAATTCTGTCTGAATCCCTCTAAGGCTATAAAATTCTGGTTTGGAGCGGGAGACGAGACTCGAACTCGCGACCTCCAGCTTGGAAGGCTAGAGCTCTACCAACTGAGCTACTCCCGCTCAAATTAATATTATAAATTCAATTATCATTCTCCACAAGAATTAAGCCATAGAGATGGATGCCATAGAGATAATAATTAAGTCTCCTCAAAAACGCAGAACGCTGTAAGAGTTACGCAGGAAGCCATGTAGTTCATTGTCGATCCCGATATCAAACCGAAATCTCCTACATACGACTTGCTTTGAGGTGGTGGTGGGGGGAGGATTTGAACCTCCGAAGGCTTCGCCGACAGATTTACAGTCTGTTCCCTTTAACCACTCGGGAACCCCACCTTGTCGTTTTCATACAGAATAAAAAATTTCCGCTATTACCCATGAAGCCAGCGGAGGGACTCGAACCCCCGACCCACTGATTACAAATCAGTAGCTCTACCAGCTGAGCTACGCTGGCATATACTAAATTACTCAAGTTTCACACCCATCTATTTATCAAAAGCAGTAAGTCTGTTACCCCTCCGGCATTTGGCATCGATAGGAATTAAGGATATGAAACTTGAGTAATTTATACTATAAAAAACTTGTATTATTAAATCAAATTATTATAATTTTTTAAATCAACATCCTTAATAATAAAAAAGAATAAATAACCGTCTCTTTTATAAACATCAAATCCTATTACTGGGCATAATTTATAATTAATCCGGATTATGACTAAATATTAAACTTTTTTTTACAATATCGCCTTTTTTCTTTTGATTTTGAGCTTAATCATTCTAAATCTTCTGTACAGAGATAAAAATATTGAAAACATCTGGATCAAACAAGCATCCATCCTCATCTGACGTAAAAAAATTGACGAAAACTCAAACCTAAAAATAAAGGCTAAATTTTAATCAATATATTTTCTTTACAAAAATCAATCAATTAACTAAATATAAAATCTTGACAACTATACATATTGTTGTGTAATCGAACAACAAACATTTTTTCTAAATCAATTTCGCTCTATATCTGAATTTTACTATTAAAATTAAGGAACCTGCGTTGATAAATTCACGAATAATTTTTGTATCAGCTTTAATATTATTTTTATTATGCGGATGCGTCTATACAATGCAGAAAACTTCCGTTTATCAGGATAAAAATTCTGCCACAAAGCCAACCCATAAAGCAGACAATACAAATAATAAATCCGCTCTTATTAATCTGACCAGAACCGACTATAGCAAACCAGAGGTTAAAAGCGAGGAATATACAACAAAAAATTCAGAAAAATACAATAATATAATAAACAAAAAATATTCATCCGTGGAAAAAATACAGTCTGTTCTGGATGAGGCTCTCGGCTTCTGCCAGGTATCCCAGGATTTCTGGCAAAAAGGAGAGCTTGAAAATGCTCTTGAGGCTCTCGATCAAGCCTACTCTTTAATTTTGAATGTTGATAGTAATGACGATCCAAATCTAATACAGCAGAAAGAAGACCTGCGTTTTATGATTTCAAAACGCATCTTAGAAATCTACGCGTCACGTAATATAGTTGTAAATGGAGATCATAACGCAATACCAATTGTGTTAAACAATCATATCAAGGCTGAAATAGATCTTTTTACCAAAGGTAGAGAAAAAGATTTTTTTATTAAATCTTACAAGCGTTCAGGCAGATATCGCCCGTTTATAGTATCGGAACTTAAAAAAGCCGGTCTTCCTGTTGAACTGTCATGGCTTCCCCTTATTGAAAGCGGATTTAATGTGGTTGCGCTTTCAAAAGCCAGGGCTCTGGGCCTTTGGCAGTTTATTCCCTCAACCGGCTATAAGTTTGGCCTTAAGCGCGACATATTTATTGATGAAAGAATTGATCCGGTTAAGTCAACAAAAGCCGCTATTGCATATCTGAAAGAACTGCATAACATCTTTGGCGACTGGAACACAGTTCTTGCATCTTATAATTGCGGAGAAGGAAGGGTGCTTCGCGTAATACGGAGCCAGAATATAAACTATCTTGACGATTTCTGGGACCTCTACCAAAGGCTTCCACCTGAAACCGCCAGATATGTCCCAAGATTCCTTGCAACTTTACATATAATCAAAAATAAGAAGAAATACGGGCTTGATTCAATATATATAGATTCTCCATTGGAATATGAAACTATATCTGTGTCAAAACAGGTACATCTCAACGACATAGCAAAAAATATAGGAGTTTCTGAAAAAATAATAAAAGAACTTAATCCAGAGCTAAGATACAATATATTGCCCTCTGATCAATATCCTCTAAGAGTTCCCCTGGGCAAATCTGAAGAACTGCTTTCAAAGCTGGATAAGATATCAGTCTGTTCTCCGCCTAGAAGTACGAAAAGTACGGAAATTGTTTACCACAAAGTAAGGCGTGGCGAAAGTCTTTCCACTATAGCCAGAAGCTATCGCACAAGCGTTGAAAGCATTATGCTGGCCAACAACATGCGCAAAAGCAATTTTATCGTAGCAGGCAAAAAACTGAAAATCCCTCAAAAGGGAGCAACATACACGCCAACATATGAACATACATCAAAATATGTTGTAAAACGCGGTGACTCTCTTTGGATTATTGCCGGACGCTTTAATGCTACAACAAAAAATCTTCAGGAGCTGAACAATCTTTCAAATACAAATCTTCATATTGGACAGGTGTTGAAAATACCAGGACAAAAAGATGAAAGACTCCCAACAACAAAAGAAAGTCTAAGAACATATCTGGTAAAATTCGGAGATAGCCCCTTTATGATAGCAAAACTGCATAATATGCCACTTGAACGCTTTTTACGCACAAATAATTTAACACCCAGAAGCAAAATTTATCCGGGGCAAAAAGTATATGTTGAATAACAGGTAGATATTTTGCCCCCGTAGCTCAGTGGATAGAGCATTGGATTCCTAATCCATGTGCCGCAAGTTCGATCCTTGCCGGGGGCACCAATGATTTCAAAGGGTTAGTCAAATGCCGGTTAACCCTTAAAACATGACCGCTGAGGCAGCTTCTTCAAATGTAGTTATACCCTGCAAGATCTTAGTGGCCGCATCTTCCCTCAACCTCCTAAATGTCCCGGCTTTTTGAGCGGCAATAGATATCTCCTGGGCAGACTTCTTCTCCATAATCATTTCCTGGATCATTTCATCGATAACAAGGACCTCGTATAAGCCGGTTCGGCCCTTGTATCCGGT
>JAHIKR010000231.1 GCA_018897415.1 Pseudomonadota bacterium | reverse complement strand
TCCTGTAGTCTATCTCACCGCCTATTCTGATGATACAACATTACAGCGAGCAAAGATAACTGAGCCATATGGTTATATACTCAAGCCTTTTCAAGAGAGAGAATTATACACAACCATTGAGATGGCCCTTTACAAGCATAAGATAGAAAGGAAATTAAGAGAGAACGAGCGATGGGTGGCCACCCTGCTCAAAAGCATAGGAGATGCAGTGATTGCCACAGATATCGGCAAATTAATAACATTTATGAATCCGGTAGCCGAGGCTTTAACGGGCTGGAGGCAGGAAGAAGCTGTAGGTAAACCTCTTAAAGATGTTTTCAAGATTGTAAATGAAAAAACTGCTAAGTGGGCTGAGGATCCTGCCACAAGGGTACTCCGGGAAGGTGTTGTTGTCGGGCTGGCAAACCATACGGTGTTGATAGCCAAAGACGGAACAAAAAGGCCTATTGATGACAGCGGCGCACCTATCAGAGATGATAAAGGGGGAATCATTGGTGTGGTTTTGGTCTTCCGTGATATAACCGAACGAAAGATAGCAGAGGAGCAACTTAGAGCATCTGAAGAAAGACATAGAAGCGTGGTGGATAACATCAATGTCGGCATAACTCTGATAAGCCAGAATATGGAAATATTGACTTTGAATAATCAGATGAAAAAGTGGTATCCGGATATTGATATCTCACAAAAACCGATTTGCTATAAAACTTTTAATAAACCATCCAGAAATGATATATGCCCTAATTGCCCAGCATGTATAACTCTTGTCGATGGAGAAGTCCATGAAGCAATATTGGATAGGGTGGCAGATAATGAAGTAAAAAATTACAGAATCGTTTCCTCTCCACTTAAAGATAAAAAAGGCAAAATTATAGCAGCCATAGAGATGGTTAAAGACATCACCGAGCAGAGGAAAGCACAGGAGGCGTTACAAGGGAGCGAAGTAAAGTACCGTGAGCTTGTGCAGAATGCAAACAGCATTATTTTGCGAATGGACTCTCAGGGTAAAGTCACTTTTTTCAACGAATTTGCCCAACGATTTTTCGGTTACACTGAAGATGAAATGCTCGGCAAAAAGGTTGTCGGCACTATAGTGCCGGAGAAAGATAGCAGAGGCCGTGACCTTGCAGTAATGATCCGGGACATTGGGCTTAACCCTGAGAAATATGCTAGTAATGAGAATGAAAACATGCGGAAAGACGGTGGAAGGATATGGATTTCATGGACTAACAAGGCTATTTATGACAAGGATGGAAACATAGTAGAAATACTTTGCGTTGGTAATGATGTTACTGAGCGCAAGCTTCTTGAAAGGCAACTTCTTCAGGCCTTGAAGTTGGAATCCATCGGGACTTTGGCAGGAGGCATTGCCCATGACTTCAACAACCTGCTCATGGGGATAATTGGCAATGCATCCTTAATGCTGATGAATACCGATCCAGCAGATCTAAATTACAACAGGCTGAAAAACATAGAAAAACTAGTTGAAAGCGGATCCAGACTAACTTCGCAGCTTTTAGGGTATGCGAGGAAGGGAAAATATGAACTAAAGTCTATTAATCTGAACCAGTTGGTGAAAGATACTTCTGAGGTTTTTGGCAGAACCAGAAAGGACATTTCGATTTATTTTGAGTTAGCGCCTGATCTTTTTGCAGTTGAGGCAGATAAAGGTCAGATCGAACAGGTTTTATGGAATTTGTATGTTAATGCGGCCGACGCCATGCCTGAGGGAGGCGATTTTATTTTGAAGACTTTTAATACAGACCGCAAAAATATGAAGGGCAGGCTATATGTCCTCAAGCCCGGCAAATATGTTGTGCTGGCTGTTACTGACACTGGGGTGGGCATGGACAAAGAGACTATGGAGCGCATATTTGATCCGTTTTTTACTACCAAAGATATGGGGCGAGGAACAGGTCTTGGTTTGGCCTCAGCCTATGGCATCATAAAGGGCCACGATGGATACATTGATGTAGAATCCAAAAAAGGTGAGGGGACCACCTTCGGAATTTATTTGCCAGCATCGGAAAAAAAGATTGAAAAATCTGTTGAGATTACAGAAAAGTTGTTAAAGGGAACCGAAACCGTTCTTTTGATAGACGATGAAGAGACAATCTTAGATGTGGGGCGGGATTTGCTGGAAGCAATGGGTTACAAAGCAATCACGGCCGGAGGTGGATGGGAAGCAATTGAGCTATATGAGAAAAATCAGTATGACGTAGACATCGTTATTTTAGACATGATCATGCCAAGTATGTCTGGTGGTGAGGTCTATGACCGCATGAAGGAGATCAACCCGGATATAAAGGTGCTTCTTTCAAGCGGCTACAGCATAGACGGTCAGGCAACTGATATATTAAACCGTGGCTGCAGTGGCTTTATTCAGAAACCGTTCAATATAAATGAGCTGTCCGCAACAATAAGACAAATCCTTGACAAAAAATAGAGCCATGCTTTTTCTTTCCAGTGATTGTAAGCGATCGGCATACGTTCCGGATACATCAAAATGAATTTACGAAACTAACTTCTTTTAAACTTCCAGTAAAGGATTACGAAATAGATGAGTAATAGACTTCCGTAGTTTATTACCATAAACCAGCGCGTTCCCCAATTGATACCGTTTATATGGAATTTGGAAAGAGGATATAGAAATTTTGTTGGGAAAAATGCTTTCGTATGGGTTAGGATATCCATGGCAATGTGAATCGGCCATGCCCATAAGAAGAGAGGTATTTCCCTCATTAGAATAAACACCAAGCCAAAAAAAAGTGTAACTATTACCAAGCTATGAGTCAGATTATAGGCCGTAAATACGTAGTTAGGGATGCTTTCTAACGGAGGTGGGCCAAATTTCACCTTAATGCCTTTGATACATATTTGGTCAATGAAATATGCAATAAAGGGTATGAGATCCGGAAGTATTCCCGTTACAATAACTAAACCAGGTGCTTTACTTTTCCTTAGGATGGCATAACTCCATAATCCATGGGCAAATACATCCATCCAAACCTCCTTCCCTCTCTCCAACAATCATCGGTCTAACTCTGGGCCCGCAATGCGCAGATAACTTGGTCATTTATCGGGCCGGTCAACCTAAGGTTCTCAATATTTATAACAATTAAGAGATGTTGTCAATTGTTGATCTTATATGTCGCAAAGCATTGTGATACCGTTTTTATGAAGATATGCTCCGTATGTATTAAGAACCAGTTGCATATGCATAGACTTTCACAAGGAGATCAAGGAGGACAATGAGAAAAACTCGTTTATCTCTTTGACCTCTTTGTAGAATAGTTATCTATAAAAAGTGGAAAGTTCAAGAGTTATTGAGATAATTCATAAATCCCTGTATCATCACAATTATTTCCTTCCTTCAGTACAGGTAATTCATGCATAATTGTTAATGTTGTTCTTTTGCGGATGAACCAATAATTGATGGTTATTCATCAAGTCGTCCTTGCACAGCGGTCCAAATTTTGGTGACCCCCAAGCGTTGAGCCCACTCAGAGATATAATCCCGATCTATCAATTCCCCGCTGATTTTTAGAATACCGGTAATATCGCGAAGATGTTTCTCAGAACCACCTTCCCGGTAGTACTCCATTTTTTTAATGATTACGTCCTCAGGAGCAGCAAAATTTGCCTGATAGGATTCTGCCGGATAAATCCGTTGCGTTCGTTTAAACCGGCTACTGTCAAATGGAGTATTTTTTTTAATGATTACATCCACCTTTAAGCCAGAGGCAGGGTGGATAATGTTAAACTGACCGTGATGATGGATAGCCTCTCTCACCATATCCTCGCTTATATAAAACTCATCAGTGGGGAAAGCCGTGAGCAAACCTCCAATGTGCCGTTCGTCTATTGCCGCAACGATATCAATATCATTCGTCAGCCGTGGCTCTCCGTATGCCATGGCAGCCACCGACCCCGTTACAAGATAAGGAATCTGAAGTTGCTCAAACACCTTCACAACCTTTTCAAGTAATTCAAACGGCCCCATCATATCCAAGTCTCCCTGCCACTTCTTTATTAAGCCTCTCGGTATTCCATTCGGGATGAGTTTTTTTCATATGTACCATCAACATATTATATGCCGATATCCATATGCTGAAACCGATCCGGATTCTCTCCGCTGGTGTTTTACGCCGCAACACTTCCGCCATGGCATCATCCACCACCTCAATTTGCCCCCGATCTAATCTTAAAGCCTTTTTCATTTTACCACACTTCGCATTTCAACTTTTAACTCCTTAACTCTTTCACTCCCCAACTCGTTTCACCGTCCCAAATCATCCAAGCCTTCCTTTTTTCAAATCTGCAAACCAGCGTGTGAATTGATTAGGTGTTAGCAAATCAAAGGTGTAACGCTGTTTTGCATCATTACAAACGTAACCCCTCTCTGAAATTCGGGCAAGGCTTTGAACTCAATATCAATTCGGATTTCACACTAACATGAGTCAAGAGCAGACTTGACCACCTGCTTTCTAATCATGTCCAGATTATAGAAATCCATCGCCCTTTTTTTACCGTCCTTAGCAACCTGTGCAATTTTTGCACAAGTTGAATCTGGCAACAATTCACCTGTTTTATAGATATTCCTTATGTGCCTGACAACAACGGTTCTGTCTCGTTGAAAAAGATCCGCCATCTGATGGGTATCCAGCCAGACAGTATCCTCAACCAGGTTAACTTCTAAAGACGTTTGTCCGTCTTCCGTCTGATATATGACTATCTCGCCTTTATTCCCTTGAACATTCATGTTTCAGACAATCTTCCCTTCTTGTTTTCGCGCATACTATCCTATGCCGCATATGCATGATGCATGGCAATCGGCCCTCACTAACATTGACCGTATTGACCAGTGTCTGCGTCGGCGAAGCCCATATGCTGCTTGATAAATATGTCAACAAAAAAATACTTGACAAAATATAATTCTAATATATATTGTTTAAACAAGACGGGTAAATCCTGCTACGTGCTCAAAGAGCTTCCTTCCATCGGTTGGCTATGAGCTTTGAGATGATAGGCGTAACAGGGACCGTCTTTTTTTATTTATTTAAGATACTCGTTTTCAAATTTAACCGCCTTTTTGAAGACATTGTACCACACGGTATCATTCTTCTCATATTTTCTGTATAGCCCCCAGCAAAATAGATCAACTGCCTGCAATCCAACATTATGCTGGGATAATTCATGGGTAATATACAGCGGTACCTTAAGAGGTAATAAGCCTTCCAGTTGATTAGCAACGTAGTTGTTAAAATCGCGTATTTCTTCCTTGTTCTTGCAACAATCGATAATCAAGTTAACCGCTTCACCTGTTTTTGATAAATCTACTTTTTCAAGGATAAAGCGAGCCATAAAATTATAGAGTTTTTTCTTGCCTTTCTTGCTTCGCAAATTATTGTAAACTCGCTTTTTGTTGAGAATTACAGAATATATATGCCAACCCGATTCAGGCAAATTTCGGTAAAAGTATTCTTTAACAGTCAGGCTTGTTCTTGTTCCTTTCAATTCCTGGACAATCCGGCTGCGAGCGTTTTTACGATTAAGCTTATTTTTTAATGTACGACGGACAGCTTTTCTGAAGTGCCTCATCGTAACAGTATTGTCACAAGCAAGTAAAGTAACAACAAATTTTTCAGACGTTTTCGGTTTATTAAAATCAAACCCGAGGTCACCCGATTCATCAAGATAAATTAGCAATTCCTATTTTTTTCCTTTTGTTATGAAAAGTGTAGACCTTTACGCCCTTTATCCTTACAATTATTCAACATAGCCTGCCCTGCCTGCCCCGTAGCTCCGGCAGATGGTACTGGGGTAAAATCATGTTTGCTTTTATTTAACCGGGGTCAACTGCGTTCTTAAGTTTAATTACCACGTCAACCTATAAACTAATGTCCCGCAAGTCCCGCCCGCTTGCATCATTAAAAAGCCCCTGCCTACACACCCGGTTGTTCATTAGGATACTGCTGAAACACGTGCAGGTAGACCTTTTCTGACTTAATTCCAATCTCGTTTTCCGAGTAGCTTTTCGGCAACCCGGTTCTTTCATTCCACAGAAAATTTGCAATTTCAACCTTTACGTCATCACGTGTTGCCTGCTTCTCGCGCCAGTTATCAATTCTTAATTTTTCTGACTTCAACTCGAAGAGAAGCTCCCTGGCCACTTTTTTGATTTGTTTAATGTTCCGGCTGGATAGATCCGGCTTGACCAGGAGATCGAAAATCGCAAGTGACTCTTCATCAAGTCCTTCTTGCATAGCGCGCCTGGATTCTTCATCCAGGGAATCGACAAAACGGCGAATTTTCGGGACGCTCCTTGATTTATTGGGCGAATTTTCGGGACGCTCCTTGATTTATTGGCGAATTTTCGGGACGCTCCTTGATTTATTGATTACTCGGCGAATTTTCGGGACGCTCCTTGATTTATTGATTACTTGCTTTGCAATAAATCCTAACTTCCTGGACATCCTTCACATTTAAAGTTTTAATAAATCTTTGCTCGAAAAAAAATGGTTTTCAGTTTTCCCTATGAGTCTTCTAAGACCCGTGCAACCGATCCGCCGCAACGTGTACAAATGCCTCTGAGCACCAGCATTCCTTTTTCAATCTTTCCGCTGACGCTACCGATGCCAGTTAAAAGCTAAAGTCAAAGGGGTCAGGTCTGCCTTTAAAGTCAAAGGGGTCAGGTCTGCCTTTGACCCTTAATGATATTATCTTGATTGAATATTGTCTTTTCCCTTGTACTTTTCTTGCTGAAACAAGCGCCATCTGTTTTCACTATTGCACGAAATTTGAGTATCCCCACCTCGCCATTTAGTTAACGCAGTTGCATGATAGCCCTTTCATCCCTAAACCGAGTGCCTTCCATATTTCAGGATGTTCCTTACACAAAGCAATATCAATATCGCTTCGAAAAGCCTTAACATATCGTTTCTTTTGCTTCAGTGTCTTTTTGAATCTATCAAGCAGTGTGTAGCCTGGTTCATTTGTGAAAAAAGTTGTGTCGGTAATCATTTGACTATTTCCTCCATAAATGCACGGAAATCCTCCATGAAAGTAGACCGAACCCTTTCTCGTGAAAGATAGGTAACATCTATTATTATTTCTTTTTTCTTGGATCAACCATATCAAAAAAAGCCAAATATGACTTTGATATCAAAGGTTGTAAATCTTTTTGAGATTACCGATTACATCCTCCAGCGATGCATTGCGTATTCCCAGATTTTTCAAATCAGGCGGCTCATCAGATACCTTCTCCAAAAACATCCGCATGTCATCTGCTATGGATTGAGGCAATACAATATCTGTATCCAGGGACAAGATTTGATAAAGCCTGAAGACATCGTTTTTGTGTTTTTTTATATCTTTACTGTCGATAGTCTTACCCGAACTTTTGAGCTTGCATAAATCCAACCAGGCCCTTGATTTCAATGGAATCAGATATTCTTGCGATATTATCGAAAGATCGTCTGTAACCTTTTGCCCGTTTTTAATAAAATCATAATAATCGCTGTCCATTAAAATAGCCGATAAGCTGGAAACCGTCTCATCAATGGGAATAGGGGTTAAATGACTCTCGAGGGGCAATTCGAATACATCTGGTTTTCGAGAAAACAATTCTATCATATAAGGAAAGGCTTCCTTCTCTGGATCGTAAAAACGATAAAACAGCTTCTTGCCGGTACTTTTTTGCCTGTTTTTATATTGCCCTTCTTTAATAAAACCCCAAAAAGCATTTACGAATTCAACATCCAGTGCTTCCAAGATCAAGACAATATCCAGATCTTTTGTTGCTCTGAAATCAAGCCCCATATTTTCCATCGCTAAATCACATGCAGTTCCGCCAATCAGAATATATTTATCAGTATAATCCTTGAAATAATCCCGGAAAAGATCAAGTCCCCTTACCATTCAATTCCCTCCATCATCTTTTCCATGGCGGATTCAACGCGTTCATCCTTAATATCTCTTAAACTCAGATACAGAGAGAATTGATCAACTATTTTACCATTTGCAAATAAACCCGGAGAGTAGCTCCAGACCTCCAGTTCACATTTTGCCTCATCCGGATAAGAAATAATTTCAAGAGGATATTTACGCTTTATGGCTTTCCAGTCTTTGACAAAAGCTGCGTAAACCTGCTTTTGAGGTGGAGTCAACATTGAATAGCAGGCCAAGGCTGTCAGTCCAGCTTGACAGACCGGCAACTC
>JAHIKR010000230.1 GCA_018897415.1 Pseudomonadota bacterium | reverse complement strand
GGGCCTGACTATCCTCTTCATTTTTTACGTTTTTTCCCTAAATACAAACTTGACAGGCTGCCACCCACACCAATTTCAATTTTGACTCGTTTCCGTGAATTAGCCATTAAAGAGGGTGTCAGATATGTTTATGTCGGCAATGTCCCAAACCATGAAGGGAATAACACCTATTGTCATAATTGCAGCAAGTTGTTGATTGAACGCCAGGGCTATTTCTTGCCAGCGTATAATCTAACAGGCAATAAATGCAAGTTTTGCGGCGCTGAAATTCCGGGAGTATGGAATTAATAAAGGATAGGTGGATAGACTGAAGGTTGAATAATGACGAGTCGAAAGAAAAGCTCCATTCTTTGTCCCAACTGCCGAAAACTGATAAGCACCGATGAACTCCGCTGCCCGTACTGCGGCATATCAAAGCCAGGGTCATGGTGGAAAAATAATTTATTGACTCAAGGAGTTAGCAGCGCTGATCAGATCATCAAAGCAATAATCTATGCCAACATAGGAATGTACATTATATCGCTTTTGTTTAATTCCCGTTTGCCAGGCCTTTCGTTTAATCCATTTTATATTCTGTCTCCTGAAAACAGAAGCCTTCTGTTTCTTGGTGCAACAGGAACGGTTCCGGTTAACAACGTACATGGATGGTGGACCCTGGTTTCAGCTAATTACCTTCATGGAGGGATATTGCACATTCTTTTTAATATGTTTGCCTTCAGGCAGATAGCACTCCTGGTCAGTCGGGAATATGGTGTTTATCGGATGTTTATCATCTATGCTCTAAGCGGAATTATCGGTTTCAGAATTTCTTATCTGGCTGGTGTTACATTTACCATAGGTGCTTCTGCCGCCATATGCGGTCTGATAGGGGCAGCGCTTTACTATGGCAAAAGCCGCGGCGGAGCTTACGGGCAGGCCATTTACAGGCAGATTGGCGGATGGGCGCTTGGAATTATGCTCTTTGGTTTTGTTGTGCCGGGCATCAATAACTGGGGACATGGTGGTGGAATATTTGCAGGAGCTATTCTTGGCTTTTTTATGGGTTACAATGAAAGAACTAAAGAGGGCCTGTTACACAAAATTCTTGCCGGAACTTGTGCGATAATTACAGTAATAGTGCTGTGCTGGGCGATTGGTTCCGGTTTTTTTTACCGCTTTACTGTTTAGTTTAAGCTGTAATAACTCAGGATTTATCACCTTTCTCAAGTTTATCAGCTTCTTTTTTCTCAGAGTCGGTTGTTGCACTTTTAAAATTCTTTATTGCCTTACCTATACCTGCTCCAATTTCCGGAAGTTTGCCAGCTCCGAATATAATCAGAATAATAACAAGTATTATTATAAGTTCAGGCATTCCAATTCCAAACATAAAATCCTCCTATTTGTTGGGCTCGTTCTGTCTCAATTCCTGCAGAAGTTGCGTAAACTCTTTTGATTTTAGATAGCGGTCAATGGCGTTCTGATAATCTACCCACGTTTTCCAGACATCTGTCCACGCATCATTGTGCCAGTAAGAGTCAGAGTCTCCTTTCCCCTTAATTTTTTCAATATAATCATTAAATTCTTCCATGCAACTCTCGCAGAATCGATATGATACCTTAATGCTGCGGGAATCATTTTCCTTTATATGATGTGCGAGACTGATTTGAGAGCCGCATTTTTCACATTTAAAGGAACACTGAGTACATTGAAAAACCTTCTGTACGGCAAGAAGTTTGCGTTTTTTTATTAACTTAGCTTTCTTGTCTCTAGATAGCTTAAGTTTACTATCAAGTGATATAATATTTGTCATAATAGGTTAAATTTTTCCAGATGAGACAAAATAAATTATTTAAAAATAAACATAACACCGGCATAATTAAGTGTCAATCTTTTACAGGCCGTATGAATCATCCTTGTAAACTCATCGGTCTCATGATAGTTATTATTAATATTTACGGTATGAAAGGAGAATGAATTGTGATTGAAAACTTTCAGGCTAACGGTCTTCCTGTTTTAATAGGAAGCCTTCCTGTGGATGACCATAAAGAAGCTGTAAAACTTGTTTTCAGGTATACCCCTGAAATTCCATTATGGGTTCAGCTTCCGGTTTATAAAGAAGAAGGAATGATAGCTCAGTTTCTCTCAGGTTTGCCGGGTCTTATAATTGAAAAAGAAAGAGCTTGCATAGATACCAGTGCAGATAGTTTTGGTGAAGATCTTCTCAAATTCTATGAAGATTACATGGCAGTTACTGAAGGAGATCTCGACCTTTCCAAATCCAGATTTGTTCTTACTGAAGATACAGCAAGTGGTTTTTTTGAGTTAATAAAGCATTTAAAGTCCCTCTCAGTTTCTCCGATTGCTGTCAAGGGTCAAATAACAGGCCCTGTAACTTTTTGCACAAGCATGAACGATCAGGAGGGAAAGGCGATATTTTATGATGAGCAAATAAGGGATGTGGCTGTAAAGCTTTTAGCCCAGAAAGCCAGATGGCAGGTTAAAGAACTTTCAAAATTCGGAGTTCCTGTAATTATTTTTTTTGATGAACCTGCACTTGCAGGTTTCGGCTCGTCGGCATTTATAAGCATAACAAAGAACGAAGTGGCAAAATGTTTTAATGAAGTTATTGAGGCTGTTCATTCAGAAGGCGGTCTTGCAGGAATACACGTTTGTGCCAATTCTGACTGGTCGATAGTTCTTGGTTCTTCGGCAGATATAGTCAGTTTTGATGCTTATTCTTTTTTTGACAGATTTATTCTTTACGCTGGTCATATTAGAAAATTTGTGGAATCAGGACGTATTCTTGCATGGGGCATAGTGCCCACCTCAAATGCAGAGGATATTGAAAAAGAGACAGTCGATTCGCTGGTGATAAAATGGGAAGATAAAGTACGGGATTTAGAGGCACTTGGATTTGACAGGTCTAGAATCCTGGCACAGTCTTTAATAACTCCAAGTTGCGGTACAGGTTCTTTAAGCCTTGAAAATGCAACAAAGGTTCTTAGGCTGACAAGGGAAGTATCGGACAGATTAACCGGCAGTTAATGCACTGGTTCGATTGTTATAAAGTCCATTCAATCAAACCTACGCTTTTAATACTCTGCTGACAACTTCTGGATTTTCAGAAGCAACCTTTAATAGAGCCCTCGCAGGGCCTTCGGGCTTGCGTCTACCTTGTTCCCAGTTTTGAAGCGTGGAAACACTTACGCCAATCATTAGTGCAAATTCAGTTTGAGATTTGTGAAGTTTCTTTCGTATTGACTTGATGTCAAATGGACTAAACTCAAATGAACGGCTGGGCTTCAGTTGACCTTTTTTAATTCGTCCTGCTTGTTTGATACTTTTAACGAGGTTATTAAAATCGTTTTCTTTCATTGAAGCATCTCCTTTACAAGGCTACTAAGTGTTTTGAGTTGATTAGAGGTTAGATCCTCTTGCTTACTCTTTCTATATATCAGCAACATATAGATTGTATCGCATGGAGTATCCCAATAGTAGATCAATCGAAAGCCTCCACGCTTGCCACTGCCTTGCGTTTTTCTTATAATCATCAAAGGTTTTCCCCTCTATAAACCTCTTTATTGCTAAAGCGGCATCTCTGACATTGTAAAGATGCTTCAGAATTTCATCCTTCATATAAATCAACCCTTTCTCTCATTACTCTGTCTCGAAAATAAGGATTTTTAATCCCATCGGGCGTTACCATATCGATTTCGCAACGAAATTTGTCTTCAAAAAGATGGAGTAGACCAAAGAATCGCTTTGATGGCTTATGGTTAGGGTCAATAAACTCAACGATGAAATCAATATCGCTTGATCTACTCGTGTCTCCCCTGGCATATGAACCAAAAATACTCAGTCGTTCCACGTTAAATGTTTTACAGGCAGGTATAACTATTTTTTTTATTTCATCTAAAGTCATTTTTGAGCATCCTATACTGTATCTTTAATTTTGTGATCGAACGCCCGGCATGGGCGTGAACTAATGGGGCGTAAGTCCCCTACACGTGAACCCTGTTAATGTGCTGAACACATTAACAAAAGTATTAGCCGAAGGCAAGGGTATTATCGTGAGGTTTTGTCTGAAGGCGGAGCGAAGCGGAAGGCTCGCCGCAGGCGAGAGTGAGTGAAACGAACGTCCAACCCGGAGTGCAAAGCTATGAGCTTAGCCTGGGCGGGACTCGATAAGCTTTGTGAAACGCCAGGTGCGGACCCGCAAGCCGTGGTGTTGTGGGGAGGGGGAGAGAGAAACTCCCCCTTACCCGATTGGATTTTATTCCTTTAATCTTTGGTAGTAGCTTTCAGACGGTTCTTCGGCCAGTCCCCTTTAATTGCTGCTCAGTCGCAGATAATTCTGGGCAGCAGGCCATCTATTCATCTTTAATTCTGGCCAAGATACCCTCTCTTTATCTCCCAATTATTTTTAACAAAAGCCAAATAATAAGCGCACCGGCAATAATAGGAATGCCGAACATCGGCACGATATGTAATATTGACGGGAATGCGGGTAGGTTCAGTATTTCAAAAAAGAAATATCTGGTATACGGCGCCAGGTACACGAAATAAATCCCGACCCACACAATAAAAAATCCGATAACGAAAACGATAACTAGAACGCTCCCTATTTTTTCTAATATTTCCTTTACCTGTTTTTGGGTGCTTCGCTTTGATATCCGATTTTTCGTTTGAAACATTGATTTCCATTTGGCCTTGACCTCGGCCTTATCCCACTGTCTGCTTTGACACGGAAAGGCTCATATGGGTTAGAACCGTTTTCTTTTACCAATTCGCGTTTGCTTTAACCTTCTTTAGATACTTGAGAAGTTCATTGGAAAATTCGCATAGCACCGACTGCGCCATTGGTTCTATTCGGTACCTATTTGCACCCTCTATTTTTCCCCATGGCGATTCGATTCCGTTTCTATCGGTTGCCACTACGTTAGACATCTGTAATCGGTATTTTCCGTCCTTTGCATCTAACACAATCCTTGTCTTGATCCCATGAAAGGCATCAAGAAAACCCGCCTTCGAATTCATAAGAACTACATCCCCGACAATTTTTCCTAACTCTGGATCTTTTAACTGAATTACGCTTTTTGCCGACACAAACTTTTCTGCAATAAAAGCTACCGAGTTGGAGATGATGTCTTTTTTGTCCATTTCCACGTTTTCGATTCTTTCAAATACAAATGCGCTGTCGGTTGCCTCATTGATTTGTTGCATTCCCGCACACCCTATTATCAGAAACAAGCCAATCAGGATGATACTAATTTTTTTTTTCCATTTTTACCTCCAACGTTGAGCTTGAAATCTTATACTCTATTGATAGCCGAACGGCCACAATGTGTTGCGTGAAGGGTGACAAGGTCTTCATAAAAGTAAATTAAACACGGAATTATGCAAATACTAAAGCCGCACGACCCTTCACGTCAGATACAATTGTGTGGTTAGGCGAAGGTCTGCTCACCGACTTTCCTAAGTAAAAGTTATAATGCAATGGATGTCCCGAAACCCTGCACGAACTTACGCAGTCACTACATAATGCGTGCTGTATGCTTATTGCAGGCGCATAGCAGCTTCGCTTTGCTTGCACCTACAATAAAGGCTTACAGCGCTTCCAAAAGGTAAAAAAATAAAAACCAAAATCTAAGGACTCCTCAGGAGGCGGAAGCCCAGGCCGCCGTCCCTG
>JAHIKR010000229.1 GCA_018897415.1 Pseudomonadota bacterium | reverse complement strand
GAATCTGGTTATAGAAGTAGGCTCAGATATTATTCTTGCAAACAAGAACAGCCCTAATCAGGGCGTTCTATCCGGCTCAATTGAAGCAATAAATCACGCTGTAAAAATATGTAGAGATAAAGGATTTAAAGCAATAAAGCTCCCCGTGGCCGCTGCTTTTCACAGCAGTTTAGTTAAAAATGCCCGAAAACCTTTCAAAAAAACACTAAAAAAGATCAAAATTTCTCCTTCAGAAATACCGGTTTTATCTAATACAACCGGCAGAGCATATCCTTATGATTCTGAACAGGTAAAAAAACTGCTTGGCGATCACCTGATATGTCCTGTTGATTTTGTAAGCAATGTTGAGAATTTATTCGAAATGGGAATTCGCACATTTATAGAAATAGGGCCCAAATCAGTTCTTACAGGACTTGTAAAATCAATATTAAACGACCGTAAATTCCAAGCCATTCCTTTAGATTGTTCTTCAGGGAGACAATTCGGATTGGCTGATCTTGCAAGAACTCTCTGCCATATTGCCTCTATAGGTCAGAGGGTTGAACTGAATAAATGGGAAAGGCCTATTCCAGAATCAAGAAAGCAGCTCATGAGCATTCCTATTTCAGGTGCAAACTATAGAAGTCAGAAAACAGAAAACAAAGAAAGACATACTGAAGCCACGGTTAAACAGGTAAAAAATAAATCCGACAATACTTCGCCCTCAAGCCTAATAGCTGTCGAGCAAGATAAGGGTATTACTGATGCCGGGAAAAAATATACTATGGACAATAAAAAATCTAACTTAATTATAAACGCTTTAAAGGTAGTTAAGCAAGGCCTGGAATCAATGCAGACTCTCCAGTTGAAGACTGCTGAAATACATAAAAAGTTTTTGGAAGCCCAAACCGAAGCAAGCCGTACTTTGCAGAATATGATGGAAAATACCCAGCGTCTCGCTGAAGCCTCAATGGGGCTTGGTGATTCGATTAAAGAAGAACTATTTATAAATTCATTAAGAGAACAAAATATCATTCATAATAAAACAGAAATTGAACCAGAAAATAAAAGCAGCGATTCGCCAGACAATATTCATGAAATCGAAAACAACTTGCTGGAGTCAGTAAGTCATCTTACCGGATATCCCAAGGAAATGCTTGGGCTTGATATGGATATAGAATCCGACCTGGGCATTGATTCAATTAAAAGGGTAGAAATTTTTTCTTCTCTTGAAGAAAAACTGACCAATATACAATCTATTTCTCCTGAAATAATGGGAAGCCTGAAAACTCTCCGCCAGATTGCTGAATACTTGACCGGTGCCTTCTTGAATAACGAGCCTCAAACCAGTACAAAAAATACGCTTGCATCTCCAAAGCTTGCTGCTGAGAATGAATTGCCGGAAATAAATATTTCTGACATTAATAGAAAAGTTATATCAATTGTTGAAAAACCTTATAAGCGAGGAAATAAATTAACTATTCCCCATGGCAGAAAAGTCTTTGTTACTGATGATAACAGCGGTCTATCAGAAGCTATTGCTGAAGAATTAAATTCACAAAATATAGATGCCATACACATTTCTAAAGAAGCGTTAATGAATAAGAAAGATCTGCCTGAAGCAGCCGGACTTATAATACTGCCGACAAACGATCTTTCTGCTAAAGAACAAAAAAATGACAAAATATTAAAAGATGCTTTTATCCTCACAAGTCATTTGGCTTCCGACCTAATTGATTCTGCGGCAAAAGGTGGAGCAATATTTGCAACAGTAACCCGCTTAGACGGTGCTTTTGGTTTTAAAGGAAAAGGTATTGCCAACGCTGTTACAGGAGGACTCGCCGCACTTGCCAAAACTGCCTCTATAGAATGGGAGAGTGTCTGCTGCCGTGCAATAGATATTGCACCGGGCTGGAAAGATAATAAAAACATTGCAAAGGCTGTTGTTGCTGAACTTGTGAACCCAGACCCCTCAGGCCCGGTTGAAATCGGTCTTGATAAAAACTTATCCTTTGGATCACGATTTACATTAAAACTCGAGTCGTCACCTTATCAAACAGCACAAAAAATACAGCTTGACCTCAACTATGGAGACGTTGTTGTTGTTACAGGTGGAGCAAAGGGGATAACTGCTTCTGCCGTTCAAGCTCTTGCAAAACATACTGATTCAACTTTAATTCTCCTGGGAAGATCACCCGAACCTTCATCCGAACCGAAGTGGCTTGAAACCTTAGATGGAGAAGCGGTTATAAAAAAGGCTATTTTAGAAAATGAACTCGGTACTCAAAATGCCTCACCGGTCATGTTAGAAAAAGCCTATAAGAAACACATGGCAAATCGTGAAATTTCAAGGAACCTGGAAAAACTAAGACAAGATGGGATATCTGTATTTTACTACTCTGCAGATATTCGCAAGCCTGAGCAGCTTAACCGGATTTTAGATGATGTTAGATCTGCTCACGGACATATAAAGTGTATTATTCATGGTGCGGGCGTGCTGGATGATCGTTTTATAAAAGATAAAACAATTAATCAATTTGAGCGGGTTTTTGATACCAAAGTAAAAGGTCTTTTTAATCTACTTGAATCAACAAAGAATGATAATTTGAGATATCTTGTGCTTTTTTCATCTATTGCCGCACGAATTGGAAACAGAGGACAGGTCGATTACGCAATGGCTAATGAGGTTTTAAACAAAATAGCTCAGAAAGAATCATTGTTACGCCCAAATTGCAGAGTTGTCTCAATAAACTGGGGACCATGGGATGGCGGCATGGTATCCAACTCACTGAAACGAGAATTTAAAAGAAATAAAATTGAACTGATTCCCAAGGATGCTGGTTCAATGTGTATGCTTTATGAAATGATGGGCGATAAAAACCATCCTGTAGAGATAGTTATCGGCGCAAATATAATTCCTGATGAAGAAAAATTATCTCTTACCTTTAAACGTGAAATAGATGTTGAGAAATACCCTATTCTTAAATCTCATGTCTTAGACGGTAGTCCAGTTGTGCCTTTTGCGCTTATGGCCGAATGGCTTGGGCATGGCGCTCTTCATGACAACCCCGGACTTTTTCTACATGGCCTTGACGACATCAGAATTTTAAATGGAATCAAAATTGGACATAATAAAAGGCTGATTCGCCTTATGACAGGTAAGCCAAGGAAAAAAGGTTCTATTTTTGAAGTCGACGTTGAAATCAGAGATGGAATAAAAAGCGGTATTGAGGTAATTCATTCAAGGGCAAAAGCTATTTTAACAGATAAATTTTCACAGCCGCCCATTGTTGATATATCCGCCTATATGGGCTCTAAAGCTTATTTCAGAAGTATAGATGAAGTTTACGATAAAATACTCTTTCATGGTGTTGAGCTCAGAGGTATAAAAGAAATAATCAGTTATTCTTCAAAAGGCATGTTGGCACGTATTTCTTCAGCACCTTCGCCTGTCAAATGGATGAAAGAACCTTTAAGGAGTAAATGGATAGGGGATCCTCTTGTTCTGGATTCCGCATTTCAGATGGCAATTATATGGTGTTTTGAAGAGATGGGAGTTGTTTCACTTCCAACCTACAGCGCCTCTTACAGACAGTATCGAAATAAATTCCCTTCAGAGGGAGTTACAGCATTACTCGAAGTAAAGGAAGTTACCAAACGCAAATTAAAAGGAGACTTTACATTTCTCGATCAGAATAACGTGGTTGTCGCTCAGTTGACAGGCTTTGAGGCTGCAATGGATGACTCGCTTTTTAAGGCTTTTAAGACCAAAGACGCTGCAAATGCTTAGAGGCTGTTTTGAAACGGCCTCTAAACTTTAGTTCGTCCAAGAATTTCGTTTATCTTTCCAGAAAGCTCATTTATTTTGAACGGCTTCTGAATAAAACCATTACATCCACGAGCCAGTATCTGATATGCTTCACCATCAATGCTGAATCCACTTGAAAGTAATACTTTAATATCAGAATTAATTTCCTTCAAGCGGTTATAGGTTTCGCCACCACCCATACGTGGCATAGAAATGTCCAAAAGAACGATATCAATGTCATCTTTTCTTCTCTTGTAAACTTCGACTGCCTCCTCCCCGTTTATAGCTATAATTACCTGATAGCCAATGGCCTCCAGCAATTCCTTGCCAACTTCCAGAATTGCCTCTTCGTCATCAACCAGAAGAACTGTTCCAGTGCCCTTAATTAACTGATCGAAAGTCCTAACATCCCCCTCGACTTTCTTTATCGATGCGGAAAGATAAATACTGAACGTAGTTTTCTGCCCCTCTTTTGATTCTACATCAATATACCCTCCATGAGCCGTTATAATACTGTAAACAGATGCCAGACCAAGTCCTGTTCCCCGGCCTATTCTTTTAGTTGTAAAAAAAGGATCAAAAATACGTTCCATTGTTTCTTTATCCATACCTTTGCCTGTATCAGTAATGCTTAAAACAACGTAATCGCCCGGCTTTAAGTTATAAAGCTTATCCTCCATATCACGAAGAGTCATATTAAAGGTTTTCAAGACAAGATACCCACCAGCCGGCATAGCATCAGCGGCATTCTCATACATATTCATCAAAACCTGCTCAATTTGCCCTTTGTCAGCCTCTATTGGAGGCAGGTCCTCAGCCAGCTCATGATGGACAATAATTTCTTTTTTTGATGCGCTAAAATAGTCTGAGGTTTCTTTTACCAGTTTGTTCAAATCAATGGGCTTGATCTCATATATACCTTTTCTGGCATATCCGAGGAGACGCGAGGTAAAGCTGACACCTCTTTGAACCTGCTTTTCAATATTCTTTAACCGCTCGTGATATGGATGCGTGGGATCCATTTCCATTTCCATTAATGAGATATTCCCCTGGATAGCCATAAGCAGGTTATTAAAATCTCGTGCAATACCACCTGACAGTGCGCCAATGGCCTTCATCTTCTGTGCCTGATAATATTTTTTTTCGAGTTCCTTTTTTCCAGCTTCTCCCCGCTTGTGTTTTATAATTCTCCACATTCCTTCCAGAAGTAATGTAAGCTGCTGGACATCCTTCTCGTCATAATTATCTTCTTTATTGCCTAGGCCTGCAACAGCGACGATTTTGCCCTCTTCAAAAACAGGTACGCTCATGTAACTAAAAATTTCCACATGTCCTTTAGGATAACCTTTTTTATTCGGAATGTGGGCTGAATAATCATTAATGATAATGGGCTTCCTTTGCCGGACAGATTCTCCCAGAAGCCCTACATTATTAACCGGATAAACAACAGGCCTGTCAATAATGCTGCATTCTTCCGATGCTCTTTTTGACCAGGATTGGATTGAAATAAGCGTCTCGTCCTTGTCTACAAATGCAATAAAACCCATCTTGCTGTTTGATAGCCATATAGCTTCTTCAAGGGTAAAGTCCGTAATTTCCTTAATTGACGCCTCAGTCATCTGATTAAGATCTAATAAGGCCTTAAGGCGGAATTCAGTGAGATTAATTGATTCTTCAGCCAGCTTGCGTTCAGTGATGTCTTCATAAGAACCGAGTATGCCAATAACTTCACCACGAGTATTGTAAAGTGGAATTTTATTCGTTTCTACCCATGCTTGTTTGCCGTCTGCCTGGAGCTGCTGCTCTATAGTGTTATACTCTGGCGTATCAGTCGCCATAACTCTACGATCAGCATCAAGATAAAGCTCTGTCTCCTCTTTTTTCCATGGCAGATCATAGTCATTCTTGCCAACAATATCATCGGGTGATTCGACACCAGCATGAACGGCAAAATTTTTGTTGCATCCTAAGTATACAGAATTCTTATCCTTCCAAAAAATAGCCAGAGGTAAACTGTCAACCACCAGTCTAAGCATCTGGTAAGAATTCCGCATTAACTCCATAGCCTCTTTGTGCTCTGAAGTATTTTTATCTTCCTTCATTTTAGATCCTTAATAACATTACAGCCTTATGGAACAACCGGCCGTTTATGAGCTTCAGGTGTCAGGTGACAGGGGTCATAAGCGCTAATTTAATAATTAATAACCAATAATTAACAATTAATTATTAATTATTGATTGTTAATGTCTTTTTATTTGCTAGCCCCTGATCCCTGTCTTTTTTACACGCAATAGTCCAGGGCTGTTGTGCATATACATAAGCGATGAATAGTATCCAGCATTAATAAAATATTTTTCAAGAACATCAAAAAGAACTGGACGATCCGGCCAAGTAAACATTTTTTTACGATTATTAAGTTCATCCCATTTATCCTGGGCCCAAGGTTTTTCTATAAACACTTTTTTCTTTGCTGGCTCACAGAGAAACATCTCGCAGACAATCGGCTTAACCCGCCATAAGCACCCTTGCTCCCCAAGATAAATGCACTTATAATTGTTATTGGGTCTTTGAAGAACTTTCAATAGTACTTCAATCTCATTTTTTTGAGAAACCAGGACATTTATAACCACATCAGCAAAAAAAGTAATAATACCTTCGCGTGAACAACAGGCGCTGATATTGTTTTGATAGCAGTTTTGAGTGCATATCTTACCGAAATGTTCGGACAGAAAAATATCTATATCTTTTCGAAACAAAAGATAATCAGCAACTAAAGACTCAAACTCCCGTCTTTCAGCAGGGAAAAGACTTGTAAGATATTGATGCACCATAGATAAAGCATCTGTCTGTTCTTTCTGGTAGGAACTCATTTTTATTATGACTTGCTTCCACAACAGCTTCCTGGTCCCGCACAGCCAGCCAGACTTGGAGTAAATCCGCAACAAGAAGTATCTCCATGTCCAGGAATATTGTGATGTGAAACACCTGAAATCGATGAGTGAGCTGCAAGTAATTTTTTTAGATTATTACTTCCGCATGAATGGCACTGTGGTTTGTCTTCTGAGCCAGTAATAAGGACTTCACTGGACTTCCCGCAGTCCAGACAAAGATAATCAAATAACGGCATAATTTTTCTCCCTCAAAAATATAATCAAATTATAACTTGATGAAAATAACTATTAATTATTGTTACGTCAAGAATAAAGCCAAATGCTTCTAACAAGTTCAAATTATTAGTCTTTTCAGCATGTCGTTTTCCCTATTATATTTTACACAGTATTTTAGGATTTATTTATATTTTTTATTGCCCCTTGCCTTAAAGTACTTAGTCAGGTATAAAAATCCATTTAATCGAGTGGTTGACTACTCGACCACTCGACTATTTACAGGCCTTAGAGCATTTGTGTCTTTGTGGCTGAACTATTGCATAAAATATTATAATGAGAAGAAAAATACCTATAGCAGTGGTTGGGATGGCCGGTATTTTCCCCGGAGCTCCTGATATTGATATATTCTGGAACAACATTATCAATAAAGTGGACTCAAGCTGTGAGGTGCCTGAAGGAAGGTGGATTGTTGAACCTGAGTTCATGTATAATCCTGAGCCGGCGCCGGATAAGGTTTACTCAAAGCGTGCCTGCCTGATAAATGATGACATATTAGAATCAATCAAATCTGATTTAAAAGATATTGACAAATACATACTGGACGATCTTGATCCTCTCTTTCACTTAGTTCTTCATACAGGGAAAAAGGCACTGTCAAACTGCAATACTTCAACTATCAATAAAGAGCGCATTGGAACAGTCATTGCTGCAATCGCACTCCCTACTGATTCTTCTTCTTCAATAACCAGAGAAATCATAGGAAAATGCTTTGAAGAAAAACTCTTCAAAAACAGTAATTTTTCCACCAACAAACCACTTACCGCAGCGCAGTGCCTTGCAGGCAGAGTAACCAGCCTCCCGGCTTCTATTTTGGCCAAAGGCTTAGGACTCGGAGGCGGAAGCTATACTCTCGATGCTGCATGCGCATCATCTCTTTATGCAGTCAAACTCGCCTGTGATGAGCTTCATTCTCACCGCGCTGATGCCATGCTGGCTGGAGGGATATCAAGGCCTGAATGCCTCTACACTCAAGTAGGCTTCAGCCAACTCCGCGCACTTTCTCCTTCAGGAAGATGTGCCCCGTTTGACGAAAAAGCAGATGGACTTGTTGTGGGAGAAGGTACCGGCATACTTGTTTTAAAAAGACTTGACGATGCCTTGAGAGATAATGACGATATTTATGGTTTAATACGCGGCATAGGACTCTCAAATGACATGAGCGGCAATCTTCTCGCACCAGACACAGAAGGTCAAGTCCGCGCCATGCACAGCGCCTATTTATCCGCAGACTGGTCTCCATGCGAAATTGATCTTATTGAATGTCATGGCGCTGGAACGCCTGTCGGAGATACCACCGAGCTTCACAGCCTGAGAAATCTCTGGGGTGAATCCGGATGGTCGTATGAACAATGCTCGATTGGATCGGTCAAATCCATGATCGGCCATCTTTTAACCGGTGCTGGTGCAGCCGGAATGATAAAGACATTTCTTGCCTTAAAACATAAAATTCTTCCTCCATCAATTAACTTTAATAAAGCGCCGAAAAAAAGCCCCCTTAAAAACAGTCCATTTCGCGTGCAGACAGAAGCCGAAGAGTGGATCAGGAAAAACAACGAAAGGCCGTTTCGTGCTGCAGTAAGCTCATTTGGATTCGGAGGAATAAACGGTCATCTTTTAGTAGAAGAATGGAATCCAGGATCCTGTGATAATAAATCAACAAAAATTCATAACTTAAAGAATTACAATATTGAAACAGAAACCCGAAAATCGCAAATATCAATTCCCGATTCGCCTCCCCCAGTTGCCATTGTCGGAATGGATGCTGTTTTCGGCCATTTAAAATCATTGAAAGATTTCAAGGAAACAATCTTTAAAGGTTCCTCAATAATCAGAGAAAGACCTGAAGACAGATGGAAGGGATGCGATAATATTGCCGACAGGCATCTTGATGGAAAACTTTTCTACGGCGCCTTCATGGACAAAATTGCTTTGACTATAGGAGATTTTCATATACCGCCAAATGAAATTCCTGATATACTCCCGCAACATTTACTAATGCTTAAAGTTTCTTCAAACGCCATGAAAGATGCAGGTTTTGTGAATAGAGAAAAACGCCCTGGAATGGGCGTTATCATAGGCATGGAATTTGATTATGAAGCTACCAACTATCATATGAGGTGGAACCTATATAATCTGGTTCAAAAATGGGAAAAAAGACTCGGACTCAATCTGGAAAAACAAGAAGCTGACAAATGGCTTGAATCTCTGAAGAACTCTTTATGCCCCCCGCTAACAAATACCCGGACACTGGGCGCACTGGGGGGTATTATAGCAAGCAGAATTGCCAGGGAATTCCGTTTTGGAGGCCCAAGCTTTGCTGTTTCATGTGAAGGAGCATCAGGACTTAAAGCGCTTGAAATAGGAGTAAGATCATTGCAGCAGAATGAGACAGATGCCGTACTTGTTGGTGCAATTGATCTTGCCGGCGACATTCGCAATGTTATTACCACAAACAAATTAAAACCTTATTCAAAAAACAATAAAGTCCATCCATTCGACCGGTTGGCAGATGGAACTCTCCCCGGTGAAGGCGCGGTTGCACTTGTCTTAAAAAGACTTGACAGTGCAAACAAGGATGGAGACAGAATTTACTCTGTAATAAAGGGGTTAGGATGTGCTGCTGGTGATGGAATTGATACTAAAGCTCCTTCAAAAAGCGCTTATATCCTATCACTCATGCGGTCATTTCAAGATGCATGCGTCTCACCATCATCAATAAGTTATTTTGAAACTCACGGCAGCGGAGACACGTCAGAAGATAATCTGGAATCAGAGGCTATAACTGATTTTTTTACAGATATATCAGATAATAAAAATGTTAATTGCGCCATAGGATCTGTAAAGGCAAATATTGGACATACAGGTGCTGCTTCCGGTCTTGCATCATTAGTAAAAACAAGTCTTTGCCTTTACCATGAGATAATTCCTCCTCTAACAAACTTTATCATGCCTGCAAATGACCGGTGGCAGGGCAGTATGTTTCATATGCCTGCTTTTCCTCAATACTGGTTAAGAGACAGAAAAGATGGCCCCCGAAGGGCATGTACAGCCTCATTAACTTCAGATGGCAATTGCATGCATGTTATTCTTGAAGGCTTTGAATATTCACAGAAAAACCCAGCAAGAGAATTAGTTGAAATAGAAAGGCAGCAGCCCCTGGGCGACCGGAAATTCGGTCTTTTCATTATTGAAGGAAACAATAAAAGCGCTCTAATAGAAAGACTTGAAAAACTGTCCAGTCACATTAAAAAATTCAACAAACATCCTAAATCTCTTAACTTCCCAATAGAAGCCGCCGCCCAAAGCTGGTATTTAAAGAACAAACCGGCTTCTGAAAAAAAATATGCAGTATCAATCGTTGCAGGAGATATTTATCAACTCGAAAATCTTATTAATGATGCAAAAAATGCGGTTTCAGAGGGTACATCCAAAAGAATGAACGGTCCCGGTGGAATAAGCTATTCACCTCATCCTCTGGGCAGCACAGGTGAAATAGCATTTGTCTTTCCTGGTTCAGGCAACCATTATGTTGGAATGGGCAGAGGTATTGGTGTACAATGGCCGGAAATTCTCCGCAAAATGGATGCGGAAACTCTACAGCTCAGGACACAACTCGTTCCACAATGCTATGTGCCATAT
>JAHIKR010000228.1 GCA_018897415.1 Pseudomonadota bacterium | reverse complement strand
GTAGGTATAACCTATATAATTCAGAGCATTTGCATTCTGAGGATCAAGGCTTATAACTGTCTTCATCGACTCTATTGAAGCCTCTTTTTTATTCCACTTGTCATAAACAACTCCGAGGCGGAAATGGAGTTCTGTATTTTTGGGATCAATTTCTATTGCTCTTTTAAGCACTCTTTCAGCCCTATAGAATTCTTCATTCTCTTCATAAAATGAACCAAGATAAAGCATTAGTTCTGGTTTGTCAGGAACACTTTTTATTAAATTTTCTAAAAAATTAATGGCCTCCCCTATTTTCCCCTGGTCCCGATATAACAGAGAAATCTGGATTACCGCACTTTGATAAAATTTTGAATCCGGCTGCACCTGTTTAAAGTGAACTATTGCCATTTCTTTATCATTAATTCCATTATATGCTATGCCTGCAACATAATGAATGCCTGAACTGCCAGGCAAACTCTTCAACATTCTTTCCAGGACAATAATAGCATCATCATATTTCTCTTCATCCAAATATATCTGAGCAACTTTTCTTATAACCTCAGGATCAGACAAACTTTTCGCTGCAAGCTCATCTAAGAGCTTATCTGAATCTTTAATCATGCCGTTTTTATAATAAAAAAGGCCCAGCTCAAGAGCAGCTCTGATGTTATTTGAATTTCTTTCCAGAATTTCATTGTATATTTCAATGGTCTTTTGTTTTTTACCTATGCTTTCATAAAGTTTAATTAACTCAAATCTGGCTTCCTCAAGGTCCGGCTCCAAACCCAATGCTTTCTTAAACTCTTTTTCAGCATCAACTGTTTTCCCCTGTTCCGCATAAATCTTTCCAACAAAAAAATATCCTGCGTAAAATTCAGGATAGTTATCAATTAACTGTTTATATATCTTTAAGGCTTTGCCTAAATCGCCTTCTTCCATATAAATATCACCAAGAATCAAATATATTTTTTCCTGGGATGGATCATTGGCAATAACTTTTTTATACGCTTCTTTAGCGTCATCAATCTGTTTAAGGCTTTGTTTAATTCTACCGTACATAATAAGAGATTCTATATCGTCTGGATTTTTGTCTATAATATTTTTAGCAATATTTAGCGCTTTTAAGTTGTCTTTCTGCAGCAGATAAAGAATTGCAAGCTCTTTTTGCAAATATAAATCTTCCGGCTCGCTTTCAATCGTTTTATTTAGGTAGTAAATAGCCTTGTCTAAATTATTTTTCTTTATGTGCAACTGCGCTTCTATATAGTTATAATAACGATTTTCAGTTTTTAATTGATCAACCGGCTGTTCATCGTCCGGGGCTATTATTTTATATAAAGTACAACTTGTATAAAATAAACAGACTATAAATAAAACAGTTAGTCTTAATAACCGCAACTTCATTTATAATTTCCCTCACTCAATTTCATCTTTAAAGGCATAGGAATCAAAATCAGGTATTTCTTGTTTAAAAAATTCTCTTAACTTCTTTATTAGACCTTTTTCAATCTGTCGGACTCTCTCCCTTGATATTCCATAGCGGTCGCCAATCTCCTGTAATGTGGCTGGATCATCAGAAAAAATGCGCAAATTAAATATTTCAAGCTCTCTTTTATTCATTTTCTTTTTGAACTCTTCAATCTTATTATGAAGAAGAGACTCGATTTCCTTTTTTGCCACCTTTTCCTCTGTAGATTCATCTGCGGTGCTTAAAAATTCAATCCTTTCTGTATCTGAATCATCTTTTAAGGGTGCGTCTAAAGATAGATCCCAACCATCCAGCCTCAGTTCCATGTCTACAATTTCTCGTTCGGAGACGCCCAGTGTCTGCGAAAGGAGCTTAGGCTTTGGATCAAACCCCTCATCTATAAGTCTCTGTTTTTCCTTTTTTAATTTAAAAAAAAGTTTTCTCTGCCCCTGTGTCGTACCGATTTTTACAAGGCGCCAGTTGTCCATTATAAACTTAAGAACATATGCCTTTATCCAGAATGAAGAATAATATGAAAACTTAACGTTCTTATAGGGGTCGAACTTTCCGACAGCCTGCATAAGCCCGATATTCCCTTCCTGAATCAGGTCTAAAAGATTCTGCATCCAAATTCTCTGAAATTCCAGTGCGATCTTTACTACAAGCCTAAGGTTAGAAGTGGCTAGAATATATGCTGCTTCTTTATCACCATGCTCGTACACTCTTATAGCAAGATCCCTTTCTTCTTCTCTTGTAAGAAGCTTATATCTGCTGATTTCCTGCAAATATCTCTGAAGGGGGTCAAACTTAACAAGAGCATTTTCAGAAGATTGGCTTGCGGAATTATTACTATCTCCCTTATTGCCGGTAATACTTTTTTTATCTTTTTTCATTAAATGTTTTTTTTCTTCATTTCAATATTGGTCGAGTGGTTGACCACTCGACCAACTTAAGCTTTATTTTTTATGGACATACAATAGAACATATGGTAATTAGTACCTGATCGAAAACCACTGTTTCTCTTTTCGGTCAGAAATTCGAAATTCGAAGCACTAAATCCGAAACAATAACCAAAATACGAATTTTTTAATGACAAAAACATCGTATTTCTAATGTGTTAGTTTTGGTCATTTTGTCATTTGGTATTCGAATTTGTTTTGGCCAATCTTATAAAATGGGCGGATTTCGACCTGCCCGCAATGCCTGTGCTGGGATTCATCGCGGTCACGAAAAGTATACACTATGC
>JAHIKR010000227.1 GCA_018897415.1 Pseudomonadota bacterium | reverse complement strand
TTACACTTAAACATTATGTGGAGACCAAGCTGCGAGAACTTGTATTCCCAGAGCTTGAAGTTGAGGAGGTCCAGCAATGAAAGTAATCTATGTTGACAACAATGCAACAACAAAAGTGGCTCCTGAAGTGCTTCAAGAGATGCTTCATTACTTTAGTGAATTTTACGGAAACCCTTCCAGCATGCATTCCTTTGGTGGACAAGTTGGCTTAAAATTGAAAGAGGCTCGTGCCAAAATTGCAAATCTTATAGGAGCTGAACCTGATGAAATATTATTTACAAGCTGTGGTACTGAAAGTGACAGCACTGCCATCAGGGCTGCTATAATATCTAACCCTGATAAAAAACATATTATAACCAGCAGGGTTGAGCATCCTGCTGTAAAGAACCTCTGTGAATACCTTTCAAAAAATGGTTATCGTGTAACATTTGTACCTGTTGACAGAGAAGGTCGTCTGGATTTGGACTTTTTATATAGAAACCTCAGCGATGATACCGCCATTGTCAGTACAATGTGGGCAAACAATGAAACCGGTGTTATTTTTCCTATAGAAGAAATTGTTCAGGTGGTAAAAGAAAGAGGTATTGTTTTTCATACAGATGCGGTCCAGGCGGTTGGAAAGGTCCCCGTTGATGTCAGAAAGGTTGAGGTGGACATGCTTTCTATCTCAGGCCACAAGATCCATGCACCCAAAGGCGTAGGCTCTCTATACATACGCAAGGGAACCAAATATTCACCTTTTTTGATAGGAGGTCATCAGGAAAAAGGGCGCAGGGGAGGCACAGAAAATGTTGCTTCCATTATCGGACTTGGAAAAGCAGGTGAGTTGGCAATTGATAATATAGGTAAAGAAAGTGTCAGGGTTAAGTATTTGAGAGACAAACTTGAAAATGAAATTTTAAAGCGCATTCCGAATTCAATGGTAAACGGAGACAGAGAGAATCGTCTCCCAAATACCACAAATATAAGCTTTGAATTTGTTGAAGGCGAGGCTATCCTTTTGATGATGGATGAATTTGGCATTTGTGCTTCATCAGGATCGGCATGCACATCAGGTTCATTGGAACCCTCGCATGTCTTACGTGCAATGGGAGTGCCGTTTACAGCAGCTCATGGCTCTATTCGTTTCAGCCTGAGTGTTTATAATACTGAAGAGGAGATAGATTATATCATTGAAAAACTTCCGCCTATTATAACCCGCCTGAGGGAACTGTCTCCTTTCTGGAAAGCTTAGATATGCCGGTGCCCCGTCAGACCACATTGACCGTATTGACCAACGTCTGTGCCGGCGATGCCCATATGCTGCTCAACAAATATCCCAACACGGGAATTCTTCCTAATTTTCCCTTTTATCCTTACAATTATTCAACATAGCCTGCCCTGCCTGCCCCGTAGCTCCGGCAGATGGTACTGAGGTGAAATCATGTTTGCTTTTATTTAACTGGGGTCAACTACGTTCTTCAGTTCAATTACCACGTCAACTTATAAACTAATGTCCCGCGAGTCATGTCGCTTGGAAGCGTTGGATTTGCGTTTAGCCACTCTTCCTGCCTCCCTTAGTTTTGGAAGGCAATTTCTTAGCGGCTTGCTCCAGTTGCTTTATGCTTTCCGCCTCTCCGATGGCCTCCTTGTATTCACGACGCCGAACTTCAAATTGATCGTATTCTACTTTCGCATGTTCTTCGGCGGTTTGTTTGCTCACCTTACCCGCATTAGGCAGTATCTTGCGGTCGTTGAACCGCAAAAACTCATCCAATTTCTGCTCCCAATCCTTCATAAAAACCTGCTTGCGGCGTTTGGCCTGGTCTTCGGCAAAATCCAGCCACATGACAACGATCCGGTTTAATTCATCAATTTCCTCTTCTCGCAGATAATTCTTGGCCGTAGTGACATCGGTTTTGCGAACCTCGCCGCCCTTCCAACTGGTCAATCCCATATTGGGGAGCAGGTTGTCGGCGCGGGACTGAATCAGCTCAGCCGCCGTCATGCCGGTAGCCGCAAAATGAAGTTTGTTCTGGATGATGCTGAAAAACTTTGTAGTTTCACCCCATGACGGATCGTAATCTCCCGCCATAGCGAAGATTTCCTTAACCCGCAGGTACATCCGCCGTTCGCTGGCGCGAATATCTCGGATACGCGCCAGCATTTCATCGAAATAGTCAGGTACGGATGAACCTGCCACGGGCGGGTTCTTCAGCCGCTCATCGTCCATGACGAAG
This sequence comes from Pseudomonadota bacterium, assembly GCA_018897415.1. GTDB lineage: Bacteria > Desulfobacterota > Desulfobacteria > Desulfobacterales > ETH-SRB1 > B13-G4. The sequence continues at coordinate 1,699 of JAHIKR010000227.1, read as the reverse complement.
CCCTTGACGATGTACTCTTTCAGGCGCTGGGTCGCCCAGATTCTGAAGCGGGTAGCCACCAGGCTTTTGACACGGTATCCCACCGAAATGATCGCATCGAGATTATAGAAGTTTGTGCTGTAGTTCTTCCCGTCCGCGGCAGTTGTAAAGAATTTCTTTACAACTGAATCCTGCGCCAGTTCCCCTTCATCAAAAATATTCTTCAGATGCTGCCCGACATTCTGCTTGGTGGTCTGAAAAAGCTCCGCCATAAGCTGCTGGGTCAACCAGACAGTCTCATTTTCCAGACGGACTTCCAGCTTTACCCGACCATCATCGGTCTGGTAAACAAGCACTTCACCTTTACCTGGATCTTCCGGTAAAAATTCGTGTTCATTCGTGTTCATTCGTGGTTCCCCCTCATACTTCCACGTCCCACATGCGTTTCATGAACTCCTCTTCGGTAAGGCAGACCAGGTATCTCCTTCCTGCTAAAGATTCGGCAGGTTGTTGCTGCCGTTGACATATATGGTGTCGAACTCGAAGTCGCGGGTGCTGATGCGGTTTTTCTGGAACCATTCGTCCACCACCAGCTTGATGGTCTAGTCTTCCGGCAATTCTTCCTAATTTTTCCCTTTATACTTACAATTATTCAACATAGCCTGCCCTGCCTGCCCCGTAGCTCCGGCAGATGGTACTGGGGTGAAATCATGTTTGCTTTTATTTAACTGGGGGTCAACTACCTTCTTCAGTTCAACTACCACCACGTCAACTTATAAACTGATGTGCGTCCCGCAAGTCCCCGAACCTTCCTCCCTGGTTATATCCCAATGTCATCAATTAGGATACCATCCTTTTTTATTTCCCAGACCAGAGGATCATCATCAACAAAATTGCCTATCGTAAATGGAATCGGTTCAATGCGGTTATCAATTTGACCGGCAATCCTGGCCAGTTTTATTCCTTCTTCAAAACGGTCCTCAGAAAAATCGGATGATATAACGGCCACGTCTATATCGCTAAACTTGCTGCTACTGCGCTTTGCATATGAACCAAAAAGATAAGCAGAATCAACAGACACACCGCTTTCCTTTAGTTTAAACAGAAACTTTTTAACTTTCTTAACTATCAAATCATCGATTTCAGCCATTTAAAAATATCCTTTATTTTCTTAAGTTCATTTTCAGTAAATTCTTTTGTGCATTTTTTTCTAAAGCTTCTTTTTTGATCAGGGTATCGCGATTCCAGATTGAACCTTGTAATTGTTATCAATTTTTCTGTTTGGTCATCTGTTAATTTTATATCCAGCATTTCCGCAAGTCTTTGCAGATTGTGGATATAAGGAGCATGTTCCCCTTTTTTTAATACAAAAAGCCCTTTTAACAGTTTTTCAATTGCAAGATGACCGAAAAATAAGGAATAAGAGTAATCATTTTTCTCATAAAGATGATCGGCAACGTTCAGCGCTTCTAATGCTTCTTCAAGCCAGTATTTTTTAATTTCCTGAACATTGATTTTCTTTTTTTCATCGTTACTCATCATAACCTCTCAATATCAGTATATGTTTCAAGTAAAGTTACCATTACCTAAAATATGAAATAGCAAAAGACTTAATTAAACCGCACGCTATAGCCGGTCAGTTGTGCAAACGATTGGTTAAACTTTCTCCTTACAATTATTCAACATAGCCTGCCCTGCCTGCCCCGTAGCTCCGGCAGAT
>JAHIKR010000226.1 GCA_018897415.1 Pseudomonadota bacterium | reverse complement strand
TATCGCCAGTATGTTCAAAAACAGGAGGAAGCAAGCAGTTTATATCGTGATGCCATGGAATGGAATAGACGGACAATACTAAATACTGCAAATATGGGAAAATTTTCCAGTGATCGGGCAATCCTTGAATATGCTAGAAAAGTTTGGGGTTTGAGAAATGAGGGTTAACGTGTTGGGCTTTAAGCCGGTCTTTTGACGGCCCGGTCAAAGCCAGTTGATTCCGAAGATTCTGCAGGCGTTCAAGACTTGCATGATATTTCTGTTCCGCATTATCAAGCGTAGTTTTTCAAAGAGCTAAAGTGTTACTAATCCTGAATATCCTGTCAATCCTGTCAAAAAATAATATTTAAAAGCGCTAAACTATTACCAGCGATTAAAAATGCAGATAGACGACAAGAAAGCAATATTCGCATGGAGCATGTACGACTGGGCTAATTCGGCCTTTGCCACTACAATTATGGCTGGCTTTTTTCCGATTTTTTTTAAGCAATTCTGGAGTGCGGGCGTTGATGCTACGGTGAGTACAGCAAGATTGGGAATGGCAAATTCAATTGCCGGTATCTTTGTAGCTCTATTTGCACCAATACTTGGAGCTATTGCCGACAGGGGAACATCAAAAAAGAAATTTCTAATGTTCTTTGCCTATATGGGCGTGGTTATGACTTCGTCCCTGTATATGGTTTCAAAGGGTAACTGGCCAATAGCCGTTATTTTGTATATCTTTGCCACTGTCGGATTCTCGGGAGGAAACATTTTCTATGATTCATTAATAACCGGTGTTGCTTCAAAAAAGAAAATGGATTTTGTTTCTGCGTTGGGATTTTCGCTGGGATATCTGGGCGGAGGTCTTCTTTTTGCTTTAAATGTATGGATGACTCTCAGGCCTGAAACATTTGGATTTGCTGATGCTGGAGAAGCTGTAAAATTTTCGTTCCTTTCTGTGGCTGTCTGGTGGGCAGTTTTTTCTATACCTCTCTTTGTTTTTGTGAAAGAGCCTGTGAGTAGAGATGCGGTATATGGCGTTAATATGGTGAAAGCAGGTTTTGTCCAAATAAAAGAGACTTTTCATCAGGTACGCCAGTTAAAGCCCATATTTATGTTTCTTATAGCCTACTGGCTTTATATGGACGGAGTTGACACAATAGTACGTATGGCGGTAGATTATGGAATTTCTATTGGCTTTGAATCAAATGAGTTAATCGTTGCTTTGCTCATCACACAATTTGTCGGATTTCCTTCCGCCTTAGGATTTGGTTATCTTGGGGGCAAGATAGGCGCCAAGCGCTCAATTTTTATAGCAATTGGAGTTTATCTCTTTGTTTCCATATGGGCAGCTTTTATACAAAATAAAATTGAATTCTATATTCTTGCCATTATCATTGGTATGGTGCAGGGCGGTATACAGGCATTAAGCCGTTCTTATTATGCCAAAATAATTCCTGTGGACAAATCAGCCGAGTACTTCGGCTTCTATAATATGCTTGGAAAATTCGCTGTGGTCATTGGCCCTGTTTTCATGGGATTAATCGGCCTTATGGTCAGATATATGGGGTACAGCAGTGATATCTCATCAAGAGTCAGTATTATGTCTATTTCGCTTTTCTTTATAGCAGGCGGAATTTTATTCTATTTTGTAGATGAAAAAAGGAATAATGAAGAAATATAATTTATTGAATACTCTGCTGGGACTTTTAGGTAAAATTCTACTCAGGCTTCGTTATAGTATCGAAATAAAGGGGCTGGATGATATACAATCAAAGGGAAAAAGCAGAATTCTCTTTTTGCCGAATCATCCGGCATTGATAGATCCTGCCATCATAGTTTCTATACTGCACAAAGATTTTGCTCCTCGCTCACTCGCCGTTGAATTCCGGCTGGCCAATCCCCTGATTGCATGGATAAGCAAACGCTTTGGAGCAAGGTTGATCCCTGATATTCTTAGAACAGGGCCTGCTGCTTCCACAGTTGTTAAAAAAGCTCTTTCAGAAAGTATAGAAGATCTTAGAGGTGGCGGAAATCTTTTGCTATATCCTGCCGGTCGCCTCAAAAAGCGTTACCTGGAAGAGATAGGTGCAACCAGTGCAGTCGAAGTAATTCTGGAGCAGGTTCCAGATGTTCGTGTGATTCTGGTACGCCAAAATGGCTTATGGGGGAGCAGCTTTAGCTGGGCTTCAGGCAAAAATCCAGACCTTATGTTTAACCTTAAGCAAGGCATAAAGTATCTTTTTATTAACGGCCTTTTTTTCATGCCTCGCAGGCCGGTACAGATTGAGTTTGTCGAACCAAAAAACTTTCCCCGTACAGCAGACCGGCTTACCATGAACCGTTTTTTGGAGAATTTTTACAATACTAATGCTTCGCGCAATACCTATGTTCCATATCTTTTCTATGAAAAGGGTGGTGTTAGAATATGCCCTGAGCCGGAGTATGTAAAGATCGATTGGAAGACCGATGCCGTACCTGAAACCACACAGAAACTGGTTATTGAATTTCTAGGGCAATTTACGGGACAGACAGACATAGAAAAAGACCATAATCTGGCGTATGACCTTGGGCTGGACAGTCTTGCCATTGCCGAGGTGGTTGCATGGCTGGAAAAGGAATTTGGGTTTTCTCAGGTTGATACTGATTCGTTGAATACTGTCGGAGATGTAATGCTGGCTGCAATGGGCAAGGGAGTAGCATCTGATACTGTGCCATTGAAGCCGGTGAGTCAGAGGTGGTTTAGAGAACCTTCTTCAAACACTCCGTTAACCGCAGCCGAAGGGAGTACGATAACTGAAGTTTTTTTGAACCAGGCAAAGCGGAATCCTGCTAAGATTATTATCGCGGATCAATCAAGCGGCGAAAAAACATATCGCGATATCATTGCTGCAATTATGGTGCTTACGCCCCTGATCAAAGCGTTGCCTGGCAGCCATATAGGGATTATGCTTCCAGCATCGGTAGGAGCCACAATAGTCTATCTGGCTACCCTTTTTGCCGGCAAGATACCGGTTATGGTTAACTGGACGGTCGGCTCTCGCAATATGATACATTCGCTTAATCTTATAGGTGTAACTAAAGTATTGACCGCTAATATACTGGTTAACAGGCTTTCAATGCAAGGAATAAACCTGGAGCAATTGAGCGGCCGCTTTGTGTTTCTTGAGGATCTTCGCAGAAAAATTTCATATAAATCCAAAATATCAGCCTATTTAAGGAGCCGGCTAACATGGTCGTCGTTAAAGCATCCAAAGATGACTGACACCGCTGTAATATTGTTTACCAGTGGTTCAGAAGGCCTGCCGAAAGCTGTACCGCTTTCACACAGTAATATAATGACAAATATTCGGGACATCCCTTCAATGGCAACTGTCAGGGAAAAGGATGTTTTGATTGGCATTCTGCCTCCGTTCCACTCATTTGGCATTACAGCAACAATTGTACTTCCATTATGTATGGGTATTCGTACAATATACAATCCAAACCCTGCCGAAGCATCTACTATCGCACGTTTGATAGAGGAATACAGGGTATCTATAGTGGTAGGAACTCCCACATTTTTAAATGGTATAATGAAGGCATCGAGCAGCAGACAGCTTCAAACATTACGGTTTGCTATAAGCGGTGCTGAAAAATGTCCGGCTACTGTGTACAAGTCCATAAATGAACGCTGTCCGAATATAAAACTTCTCGAAGGCTATGGTGTAACTGAATGTTCGCCAATTGTATCCTTCAACATAGAAAGTTCGCCAAAACCATATACAATAGGCAGGGTAATGCCATCGCTTGAGCATGTCATTATTGATGTCGATACCGGTAAAGAAGTTGGCATGAACAAAGCTGGGGTGCTTCTGGTGCGCGGCCCAAGCGTATTCAGCGGATACCTGAACTATGACGGAGAATCGCCCTTTGTTAAGTACAGAGGTAAAGAATGGTACAAAACCGGCGACCTTGTATCCAAAGATGCTGATGGAGTTTTGACCTTTTGCGGTCGTTTGAAACGATTTGTTAAGCTGGGCGGCGAGATGATCTCCCTGCCTGCTATAGAAGAGGTTCTGGCCCCATACTTTGCAGGTGATGATGACGAGGGCCCTGTAATCGCAGTTGAGGCAACACCCAGTGAGGAAAATCCTGAGTTGATATTATTTACGGTTAAGGATACAGATCGAGTATCGGTAAATTCCTACCTTCGCGATGCCGGTCTTAGTGCGCTCCATAATATCAGGCATGTGATTAAATTGAATGAAATACCGGTCTTAGGTACAGGTAAAACCAATTATCTGGAGCTCAAAAAACGGCTTGAAACTTGAAATTGGAAAGTAGAAATTGGGAAGAACAGTACAAAAGCATGCCTGCCCGCCATCGCTCTCGCTCAGGCGAGGCGGGCGGGAAAGCCAAATTTCCAATTTCCAATTTCTAATTTCAATGTTCCGTGAACCTGTTACGAGAATAGATTGTGGATAAAAACAAGCTGAAAACAATTCAATATAGCTTTAATAATTTTTTAAAAGTGATGAGGTATGCTTTAAAAAGGTTTGGTCAGGAGCATGCACCAGAAGCCGCTGCAAGCATGGCATTTTATACATTATTTTCGCTTTTTCCCGTTATTTTAATAGTAGTTGCCGCAAACAGCTTTATTCTAGAGAGCTTACATGTCCAGGAGAAAATACTAGAAACAATTCTCAAATTTTTTCCTGTCGCATCCCACCAGATAATAAATACTAATATGCAGCAAATACTTCAGTCTCGCGGGGCTGTCGGCATCGTTGGAGTAATTATACTGGTATGGGCTGCCACCTGTGTTTTTACAACTCTTGTGCATAATCTGAACAGGGCATGGATTGATGCACCAGTGCATAATATTTTCAGGGCCAGGTTAACCGCCTTTTCAATAATAATTTTTCTTGTTGTGCTACTACCATTGTTTTTGGTGGCAAAGGCAGTTATTCATCTTATAGCCAGTTTGAATGTACAATTGATAGGCGACGTCAACATTTCATATTTCAGGCCAATTCTTTCCAATATTATTATTTATATATTCATCTGTATGACCCTTATGGTACTTTACCGGTGGATACCAAAAACAAAGGTTAAATGGTCCGAGGCTTTTGGAGGAGCTTTTTTTGCTGTAATAACTGAAGGAGCAGCCACATCAGTTTTTAGCTGGTATCTTAGAAGCGGACTGTCAAAATATAATTTAGTTTATGGATCTTTGGGAGCACTGATCTCTTTTATGACTTGGATTTACATCATTAATTTAATCGTCCTCTTTGGCGCGCATTTTAGTGCCGCAATTGCTCAACACAGACGGTTGTCTGGAGAAAATTGCTCAATTTAGGTGAAAGGTTAATGTTGACACTTAGGTATTACTTTTATAAATAAATGCTGGATGTTGGCTGGGGTATTTTTATAACCTTTTGTTATAATTGTAAATTAACAAAAAAAAGCTGGTTGGGAGACAAAGATGGCAGATAAACATGACAAGGCATTCATTCTTTGGTTTGATGATATTTCAATCGAGGATGTTGCTCTGATTGGCGGCAAGAATGCCTCATTAGGCGAGATGTATCAGAAACTCACTTCTAAAGGCGTTGTTGTTCCTCATGGTTTCGCCATCACATCTTATGCTTATAGACATTTGATTAAAACTGCTGGAATTGAAAATGATGTAAAAGATGCCATGGCAGGGCTTGATACCCATGACATGAAAAATCTTCAGGAACGCGGTAAGAAGGTAAGAGATATAATAAGAAATGCCGAGTTTCCCGATGACCTGAGGCAGGCCATTATTGAGGCCTATAGAAAAATGGAAGAGGAATATGGTCCAGATGTGGATGTGGCGGTTCGATCGTCTGCTACAGCGGAAGATTTGCCGAATGCTTCTTTTGCAGGCCAACAGGAAACCTTCCTTAATATTCAAGGTACAGATGCTTTAATTGAGAACTGCCGAAAATGTTTTGCAAGTTTATTTACCAACCGGGCAATTTCCTATCGCTATGACAAGGGATTTGGACAGTTTGACGTTTACCTTTCCATTGCTGTTCAGAAAATGGTTCGCAGTGATGCGGCTTCATCAGGGGTCATTTTTTCAATTGACACAGAGAGCGGTTTTAAGGATGCAGTTTTTATCACCGGTTCATGGGGGCTTGGTGAAAACGTAGTCCTGGGTGTTGTTAACCCAGATGAATATTACGTCTTCAAGCCCACCCTTAAACAAGGGAAGCAGCCAATTGTTGGTAAAAGAGTGGGCAGCAAAGAACTCAAAATGATATATAATTCAGACGCCAATGACGGAAAAACAGTCAAAAATATAGATACCACTCCTGAGGAACGGGGGAAATATATATTAGACGATGATGAAATTATTCAGCTTGCCAAGTGGGCATGTATTATTGAAGATCATTATCAAAAACCCATGGACATTGAATGGGCCAAGGACGGTGACGGCGTTAACGTTGGAACGGGAAAACTTTATATTGTACAGGCAAGGCCGGAAACCGTGCATTCACAAAGTTCATCAAAGAGAGTTCTTGAAACTTACGTGCTGAAGGAAAAAGGCAAAGTCATTGCATCAGGACAGGCTGTTGGGACTATGATAGGTCAGGGGGTAGCGCATATAATTGAGGATTCAGCCCATATTCACGAGTTCAGGAAAGGTGAAGTCCTGGTTACTGACATGACTGATCCTGACTGGGAACCAATCATGAAAATAGCAAGCGCCATAGTTACCAACCGCGGCGGAAGAACCTGCCATGCTGCAATAGTTTCACGTGAGCTGGGAATTCCATGTGTAGTCGGCACTGTAAATGGTTCTGAAGTGATAAAAAACGGAAACGAGGTGACTGTTTCATGTGCTGAGGGTGAAACCGGTAATATATATGATGGACTTTTGAAGTTTGAAATAGATAGACTGGATCTCGATTCATTGCCTTCTACAAAGACAGATATAATGATGAACGTCGGTATTCCTGAGAGGGCCTTTACTGAGTGTCAAATACCCAATGATGGAGTAGGCTTGGCCAGGGAGGAATTTATTATCAATTCTCATATTGGTATTCATCCCCTGGCTCTTTATTATTTCGATGATTTAAAAGCAAAGGCACAAGCGGGTGATGACAAAATCGCAGAAATTGTAAGAGAAATTGAAGCACGTACTACTGCTTACCATGATGACAAGAAACAGTTCTTTATTGATAAATTGGCCGAAGGCGTTGGCCGTATTGGAGCGGGTTTTTATCCTAAGGATGTGATTGTACGATTATCAGATTTTAAGAGTAACGAGTATGCAAACCTGGTAGGCGGTACTCTGTACGAGCCGGTTGAAAGCAATCCCATGATTGGCTGGCGTGGAGCCTCGCGTTATTATGATAAAAAATATAAACCAGCCTTTGAACTTGAATGCAAGGCTTTGCTCAAGGCCAGAAATGATATGGGGCTTACCAATATCAAATTGATGGTTCCTTTCTGCCGTACTCCTGAGGAAGGCCGAAAAGTAATAGAGGTTATGAAGGAATTCGGGCTTGTCCAGGGCGAAAACGAGCTTGAAGTATATGTAATGTGCGAGATTCCAAGCAACGTAATTTCAGCCGATGCCTTCAGTGATGTCTTTGACGGTTTTTCCATTGGTTCTAATGATTTAACCCAGTTGACTCTGGGCCTTGATCGTGATTCAGATCTTGTGGCTCACATTTTTGATGAACGAAACGAAGCAGTCAAAACCATGGTTCGTATGGTTATTGATGTGGCCAAACGCCGCGGAAAGAAGATTGGTATTTGTGGCCAGGCTCCCAGTGATTTTCCTGAATTTGCCACTTTTCTTGTAGAATGCGGAATCGATTCCATGAGTCTGATTCCGGATACAGTTATCAAGACCAGACTGGCTGTAGCAGAGAAAGAAAGAGAGTTGGGGATTAAAGCCAATTAATGCTTACAAAACAAAAGATTGAAGACCAATTTTGACTACGGCATGCACAGTTGTTATTGGCCGAAGTTAGAACCAAGCTCGAATAAATTATCAACAAGAGGAGGATATCATGGCTCTTTTGCTTGTTCAGCATGGCAAGAGCTTGCCCAAGGATAAAGACCCTGCCAAGGGCCTTTCTGAAGAAGGAATTTCAGAAGTTGAGCGTATTGCGGGGATTGCAAAAAAATATGGCGTTAATGTTCACCGTATCATGCATAGCGGGAAAAAGAGAGCGCTCCAGACCGCTGAAATATTTGCAGAAGCTTTGGAACCGGACGGCGGCATCCAGGAAATTGAGGGAATTAATCCTCTGGATGATGTGGCTGCTTTTGCCGATAAAATTGAAATCAGCGATAATCTAATGCTTGTAGGCCATTTGCCCTTTATGGAAAGACTAACTTCCCACCTGATAACCAGATCTATAGAAAAACCGGTGTTCAAGTTCCAGAATGGCGGTATATTATGTATGGATAAAGACCCGGAAACCAAAGTCTGGTTTATAAAATGGTCACTTATGCCTGATATCGGATAAAAATATAGAGTAAGCGTTCAAAGGTTCAAAAGTTCACGGTTCAGGGTTAGAGAGCGATGAAGAGCACATATCGCTCAACGAATTCAAAGAGACTTTTTTGACATCAAAATTCCTTACTTTACGTTTGATTTCAACTTTCCGTTCACCAAAATTAATAATTAAACCTATTAACCTTGTTTGTTCACTTGAAATAAAATCTTGTTTATCCTCTCAATTTTTTTTCAAAGGAGGTTATGATGAAGATTGTAAAGCTATTAGTAATATTAATAATGCTGACGATGCTGAGCGGATGTGTTCTTACTAAAATAGTCACCGTGACAATGCGGCTTGGTGCTGCTGTTGTTTCGGTAGTTCCTGTTGTGGGAAATACTGCGCATGACGCAATTGATGAAGTTGCTGAAAAGATCGACGAAATTCCTATATAATTATATGTAACTGTTACCCTGTTTGTTATATGCCTGAAGAAGATATTAGAGACAAAGCATACCTGAATCATAAAGACATACTTGATCTGAACTTTATAAGAATTCCTGGAATTTATTATTACAGGAGGTATTATCGCGAGGGATTGCGTTCTCATATCATGGAGGTCTTGAAGCCCGGGGATGTTGAAAATGAAACAAAAGGCATAATAAAAGATGGAATCAAGTTGTATCCAAGAGCCGAGCCCTTAAAAATGTTAAGGATATTCAGGGCAAAATTTAAAAGCTTAAAAAATGCTGAGGAAGAGTTAAAAAGAGTTAAAATTATTACAACCTACCTATCTCCCGATTATCTTGCCAAACCTGAAGAATTTCTTGTTAATTATATAAGAGGCGGAAAATACGAAATCCTGCTATGCGGACTTCAGGAATATGTTAAAGGCGAAATTATTGAGCCATGGGGGCACCTGGACGATGATCATCTTATTTCGCTGTTATGTGATATGGGGGTTGAGAATTCAATAATGATAAATAGCCAATGGACTCAAAAGGTTCGGAAAAATGCTCAAAACTTTATAGGCAAAATCAAGCAGATGATTATGGAGACAAATCATGTGCCGGATCTGGCAGGTGTCGGCAATCTTCTTTTCACCAAATCAGGAGATATCAAACTGGTAGATATCAATAATATTTCCAGCGTCTCATTTGATCATACCATTAAACTTGATGACAGAGGATATCCTGTTTGTGATAAATCCATTGAAGTCTTGTTTCTCCTTGAACGCAAATTATCAGGAGGAGCTTCACTCATAGATACCCCTCCTTATAGGACATTTCTTGCTCCGGAAAGAATGAAAGAAGTCAAAGCAATAGAGAAAGCTTTCCATGAGTCCATGGAAGGCTCTATGTACTATTGGCCTTCTTGAGACCTTTGCAAAACGCTCCCTTTTGCCCAATTTCGGCGTCAGACTCAAATTTTAAGCCTCGAAATACTCAATGTATTCCTACGTTTAAAATTTTCGCCTTCCTTGAACTTGAACAAAATTGAACATTTTTCAAAGGTCTCTTCTTATAATGCGGGTTAAAGGAGTTCGTGAAGTTTTTGTAGAAGTTCATCATATTCGCTGTCACTGAAACAGAACTTAAGTGTACTGCATTTTTCGCGCAGCTTTTTGACCTTATCAACAACATTGGCATTGTTTATGACAACTTCTTGTATAAGACCTGCCAGTAATTGAAAGTCCTTTTCTTCCATTCCGAAGCGAGTCATTTCAGACACACCCATCCTCAAGGCCCCTGAAGCGGTAAATCCTTCTTCATCTGTACTTGCCTGGTAGTTGCATATGATATTATTTACTTCAAGCTGCCTTGCGATTTCCGGTCCGCGGCTGTAGCCAACATGTACCAGCACCTGATGAGTCTCTGTAAAGTCGATTTCAGGGTCTCCGGCAACATTCAGGCCACAGTCTTTAAGTGCACGGGCAAATGCCTTGGCATTGGCGATAACCTTTGACTGGTATTCGTCTTTGAAGTAATTCATTTCATAAGCAGCCATAAGCAAGCCAAGCAGAGTGCCCAGGTGATGGTTGGACACAGAGCCGGGAAATGTTCTCCGAACAAGGGCTTCCCAGAGCGTATAGAGTTCTTCATTTTCTTTGAAATTTGATCCAGCGATACCTCGCTGTGTGCCAAAGAAGGTTTTATGGGTGGAGCCTGTAACTATGTCAGCGCCTTCGGAGAAAGGTTGCTGAAAGTGAGAACCAATAAGCCCCAGAACATGAGCCATGTCATACATTAACACAGACTTAATAGCCTGAGCATTTAGAAACTGACGAATCTCAGCAACAGGCTCTTTATGTATGACCATGCTTTTCCCGAAAATAATGAGCTCCGGCCTGTACTCATCAATTAATTTCAGAGTCGCCGCTACATCAATTTTAAACGGGTTTTCAGCCAGTACAGGAAAATTTACAACAGCAGGTCTTTCAGTCTTGGGATCCCTCGCAACATAGTCCTTCAGTGCACCCATCGGCTGAGCGCTCAGATGTCCACCCTTGCCGATGTGGGTATGCATTACCTGACGAATTCGACGCGGCTCGGACTTGCGGTCTGCGCGGTTGATAAAGTCGACTATTGCACTAAAGACAGCGGTATTAGCCATTTGACCGCTGATAAGACGAGTTTCTACATTATCGCAGCCCAGAAATTTCCGCATTTCTTCTTCCAGCATCTGTTCGACTTTACATATAAAATCGGTGCCCTGGTAATAGAAGATATCAGCGTCGTAGAATGCAATGGACTTTTTGTGTTCGGCATAGCGGAAGGCCGGGTCCATCACAGACAAAAGCCGGGCCATTGGCGAGATAGTCATTTCTGAGGGAATCAGATTTATACAGCTTTTCTGTCGCCAAATAGTATTTTCCAGGGTTTTTTCAAGCAATCTGAGCACATTAGATTGTGTATCACCAGATGGTAGCTCCTTTTCGGTCAATTTATGATCAAATACTATCGGACGGGCATACGGAGGTGCTTCTGAACGCATATGATACTTGACTACAACAGCATCAACAGCCTTACCTCGAATTTCTATTGTGAGCTTTTCGTCTTCAAGAATGTCGCTGTCTATATATCCCAGACATATAGAGCGCAACTGATGATGTTCGGTTTGCGAAGATGCCAGCCCTTCACCTTCAACAGTCCACAGTGGTACCATTGTACCGCTGGTGATGTAGCCAACTTGCTTATTGCCTTTGAACACCTTTGCCCCTTCACGGGCAATGCCTCGCCCTGCAACGGCGATGGGCTTAATCATACGCGGCATGTCATTTATTAGCGAATAATCGCGCGAGACAATTTTCTTAAAAGCATTTTGCTGCTTAATTAGCTCAGAACGGCCTATAAAATTACCCTTTAGCGAAGAAAAGCTAACGGCAAACTTTGCAAGGGGACAGGCTATTATAGGAATTTCCTTTCCATCAGGATCAATTCCAAGCTCATGACCATAAAGAGGCAAGCCCGCTTCCAGGCGGAGTGTATCTCTTGCACCAAGACCTATAGGGGTTGCTCCTTTGACAATGATTTGGTCCCACACCATTAAGGCGTCTTCACGACTGATAAACAGCTCGAAACATAGTGGCTCACCAGTGTAGCCTGTGCGGGCCAGTTTTACAGTAGCTCCTGAAATATTCACAATGCTAACGGCATTTCTAATGGGCTCGGGAAGTCTGCCAGGCCCGATAATTTTTTCCATTATATATCGAGACATTGGCCCCTGAAGTGCAAGCATTGCAATATCGCTGGTTTTGTCGATGAGCTCAACGTCTTGAAAGTCTTTAAGATGATAATTCAGGTGGTCCCAGTCCTTTTCGCGATTAGCTGCGTTAACAACCAGAAGATACTCTTCCTCTACAAAGCGATATAGATAAGCATCGTCAACCGCGCCTCCAGTTTCATTTGGAATAAGCGTATACTGGGCACCGGTTTCTCTGATATTGAGGGCTTCTGCATTGTTGGTTAATACGTGTTGAAGAAATTTTATTGCTCCAGAACCCCGGACGATAAATCGGCCCATATGAGATACGTCAAAAAGCCCTGCTTTTTTGCGTGTAGCCAGATGCTCTTCCAAAATTCCGGCAGGATAGAAAATCGGCATTTCCCACCCGCCGAATTCCACTATCTTTGCACCAAGAGCGACATGTCTGTCATAGAAAATAGTTCGTTTAAGTCCGCTCATTAATTATCTCCTTTCCTTTGACCTAAATCATAATTAATCCATCGGTTCTACCGGTGAGAATTGAAAAGGCTATGCCGTTTCAGGCATTAATAAAAGATTATAAATCAGACAGGATTTACAGGATATTCAGGATATTTTTTGCCTTTCCTGAAGAAAGGCAAAAAGTGTCAACCCTCTTCGAGGGAACTAATTGGACTAAAAGCGGTAAGAGTTTAGCATAAAGATGGCAAAGGTTGGAAGCTATGTTCCATTTTTCCGCCTTGGGGCGGGATTGTATTTTCTCAGTCTCATCTGGAGATTGAGAAAAATAAAAAATCCAAAAAATCCTGTTAATCCTGTCAATAAATACTAAAGATTATTAAATATAGCCCCTTTTAGGGGCCTTCCTCATACTACCGGTCACTGATTTATGACGAGATGCTTAGTATCAGTCTTAACCGGTTTCGTCAACTCAAGAAGGAAATCCAAATCCTTCATCAAAGAAATTATTGGCAAGATCGTGATTACGCTTTGTTTTTATAGTTGTTGGAAGAAGAGAGGGCCTTGAATAGATAGCTTGGAAATAATTATTGCCCGATGATGACTTCGTCAGAAAGCTCGTTAATGTCATCAGGCTTTACAGGAAAATGTTTTGCCAGAATTTCACCAACGTTTTGGATCTCACGGCATAAGATTTCGGCTGCTTTGCCGGTTTTAATTCCCAGAGCTATATCGCGGGCATATTCCTGTAATGTTTCCTGCCGGATCTTTTCATAAATACCCTTGTCAGCCAAAACCCATACTTTGTGCTCAAAAAGGGAAATGAAGAAAAGTACTCCGGTCTCATTACGGGTTTTATATAATCCCTTTTCATAAAATGAGGTAAGTGCTCTATCCTGTACCTGTATTTCTAGACGCGCATTTGGCGTAAAAAATCTTTTTACAACAGGCATATAATTAACCGCCCACATGCAAAGAGCCGAAAGAAAAAGGGCAATGGGAACAAATACCCATATGGAGTCGCCCCAGAAGAATTCCGTAACGATAAGAGCCAGAAGGACGCCGATAAAAACTCCGGCAAGGATTTGTCCCTCTGGATAGTCGTCGCTTTTATCTACAACCATCACCGCTACTTCGCCATCGGTTTTAGTCTCCACTTCACGAATAGCGCTTGAGATGCTCTCTTTCTCTGCCTGTGTAAAAAATGTCTCAGCTTTCATGCCTACCATCCCCCTGAAGCACCTCCGCCTCCGAATCCTCCACCACCAAAGCCTCCGAAACCGCCGCTGCTGCCACCAAAACTTCTACCCATGCCTCCGCCATAATGACCTATGCTACTACCCCCCATCAAAATGCTGGCCAGGAAAAGTGGCAAGAGCCAACCTCCCAACGCTCCGACAGGGATAAGGAGCAGCAGGACGAGAAAGCCTAAAGAAGGCAAAAGGCCGAAAAGGAACGCGAGCGGGAAAAGTAAGCCCCCCGCAACTATGCCGAGGGCCTTCGAATTACTACCCAGAAAGGCGACCAGGATCATGCCGAAAAAGAGAAACTTTAAAAAAGGTGATGCTTCCTCCTGTCGCCGCCCTCTTTGGGTTCCGCCGTCTGCCTTGAATTCCCCCCGGGTAGCCTGAACAATAGCCACTATGCCGGCTTCAAACCCTTCGTCAAATCGGCCTGCCTTGAAATAAGGAGTAAGAACAGTATCAATAATACGCCCGCTCAAAAGATCAGTAAGAACAGGTTCCAGCCCCCTGCCCACTTCGATCCTGATTTTCCGATCCTTTTGGGCCACCAGGAGAAGCACGCCATTATCCTTACCCTTCTGGCCGACCTTCCATTGATCAACAGTTCTGATACTGAATTCTTCAATAGAGTCTCCCTCCATCGAGGTAATCGTAAGGACTGCTACCTGGGTGGAATCTGTTAGATCAAACGATTGGAGGGCCCGCTCAAGTTTTGCTTCCATTTGAGGAGAGATCATATCGGCATAGTCATTAACATAGCCTTTATAGCGAGGAACCTCCAGAGCAAAGGCGAGAGATATACTTATAGCAAGAGCAAAGGCAATAAACACCAAAAAGCCGGCAACCACCCTACATCCATAAATGTATTTAGTGAAAGATATCAATTGAATTTTTTCCAAAATTAGTTTTTAAAACAAGCTTACTCCTAAAACTTCACTTCAGGCGCCACTTCGCTTCCTGCCTCGGCTTTAAATGGTTCACGCCGCGGTAGTTGCAAGAGAAACTTGTTTGTAAGGTTGTTGGGGAAGGTGCGAATAGAAGTATTGAAAACACGGACAGCATCATTATAACGGACACGGGCGACATTAATTCTGTTTTCCGTCCCTTCAAGCTGATGTTGAAGATCCAGGAAGTTCTGGTTGGCTTTAAGATCCGGATAACGTTCCACGACCACCATCAGGCGAGAAAGAGCTGAGCTTAAACCTCCCTGGGCTGATTGAAACTTGGAAAAAGCCTCAGGGTTATTGACGACATCGCCACCGATCTGCAACTTCCCCACTTTAGCCCTGGCCTCAGTGACCGCTATGAGCGTTTCCTTTTCGTGAGCAGCATAGCCTTTCACTACCTCCACCAGATTGGGAATCAAATCAGCGCGGCGTTGATAGGCAGCTTCAATGTTACCCCAGGCGGCAATTACTGCCTCATCGTTTTGTTGAATTGTATTGTACCCGCAACCCGCGAGAACAATGCTCAAAAGCATTAAAACAGGAAGAAATAAGGGAATTCGTTTCATTAGGTATAACCTCCAACTAGCATAAATATTTCACAACAAATTCTTGTCATGTTTTGCACGCTTAAATATATTAATACAATAGTAAAAGTATTTGCTAAAAAGCAAGGGCAGAATCGTGAGATACTATTTTAACCTAAGGCATAATAAAATCCTTTAGTTAAAGAAATATCAATAATAAACCTTGCTTTCCGTCTAAAAGGTGTTATTATTATTTTAATCAATAAAGGCCCGTTCTTAATTGGCGGGCCGGTTTCGTTCTAAAGGAAAGTACCATTTGTCAAAGTGGCACCCTGAAGTCTGGGACTATGAGAATTTCTTAAAAGGAGGGTGTTAATTATGGCTAATGGAATTGTAAAATGGTTTAATAGCGGTAAAGGGTTTGGT